>CAZNOB010000110.1:0-17349 GCA_964574535.1 uncultured Granulosicoccaceae bacterium
ACTGAGGTGCGTGAGATTTTACCGACTACATGTGGGCGTTTAGTCACTCTAAATATTAATACGCCATACATACATATTTAGTAGTCTGCACAGACCCAGTCGCGAATACTTAAGGACCTTACCCTGCTATGAACCCGGATGCGTTTATTTTTGATCTGGACGGATTGCTTCTCGATACAGAAAGCCATTCCATGAAGGCTTTCCAGGACACGGCTGAAGCCTTCGGGCTGGAGGACAGGATCGATCTGTTTTTGTCACTCGTCGGGACCAATGAAGTAACCCATCGACAACGACTGGCCGAAGCACTTGAACCAAAAATAGACTCCACTACTTTTCGGGACTCATGGACGGAACGATTCCACCAGTCCATGGAACATCAGCCACCCGGCTTACTACCCGGCGTTTCAGAAATACTTGACTGGCTGGCCAGTGAAAATATAAAGCTCGCTGTGGCTACCTCATCGATGACTGTCGATGGTGAAAAGAAGTTGGCAGATGCGGGTATTCGTGACTATTTTTCCGTCGTCATCTGTGGCGATCAGGTGGAAAACAGCAAACCTGCGCCGGATATTTATCTAAAAGCAGGCGCCGCACTCGGCGCAAAAATGGAACGCTCCATCGGACTCGAAGATTCCGCTAATGGTGTTAGAGCAGCGCACGCAGCGGGACTGAATGTCATACAGATTCCCAACCTGGTACCACCAGCGGCTGAACTGAAAGCTCTGGATTTCAGGGTGTGCGATAGCATGCATGACGTGCTGCGACTGGCTCGTGAAGGGATGCTACTTGCTTAGGGGATACCTATTTATAACCAGATACACCCGGTCATCCAACAGCACATTTCAGTATTCACATTCCATTGAGAACAGTGAAACACCCGATAAGATAATTTCAACCGCTAACCGACGCTACAAAGAGCCACTGCGCCCAAGGATATCCAGCCCCTGCATATGTAGAAAATGCAGGATATCAATAAAAATCCAGTTCTCGGCCAGCTTGTCTCCATCACGGCGGTAGATATCAACAACTCGCATGTCTGCACGCGGACCTTTAGGCAAGCCCATATATCCACCGACCGGTGTGACCGACAAGTTGGACCAACCGAAAAAGCCGCCGTAATTACCTTCTGCAAGCCGTGCAACATGCCCATGAAATTCGCGCTCTGCCAACTGAGTACGAAACGGTTTTTGATGTTGTTCGATGTATCGGTCAATGGTGAACGTTGCCCCAATACCATCAGGCCCCCACCACAGCATGTCGTCGTGCCAGCACCGCGCGAGTTCCTGTTGCGGTGTTGCGTCGCGAGGTGCGCTGTTTTCTTTTGAATTGGAATTAGCCGAGATATCACCAATCATTCGATTAATCAGGTCCAGTGTATCGATTCCTGCCTGCGGATCCTGCGCTTCAAATAACAGACCGTCATGTGTCAACGGCCCGGGCTGGACCAGATGCGCACCGGTCTGCGGCGGCAAGGGTCGCATTCCAGCCTGATGCATCAAATGTATCAAGTCGCAGAATAATGCTGTTTCTACAATCTGCCCATTCAGCACCCGATTAAACTCTGCATAACGCAGCATCGAGATCTTTCTGGTGGCAGGGATAGAAAGTAGCGGCTTGTCAAACAAACCCATCAAATGCCCCATTGATACCACCCACACGCCTGGCTTTCCGGCAAGCGAGTTTTCATTGGCGAAAAAGATATCCTGCCGACGCTGCAGACGACTCATTGAAGTCACAAACGGTTGCCAGAAAGTGGCGGCAACACTTGGCGCGCCATGTTGTTCGTAGAAAGGATGCATGCCTCGCCAGTGCCAATCCGGACTGGTGCGGGTTGCTATTACGGATTCAATGGTCTGTGGCGTCGCCCGATCAATAGCAGTGTAGTGATCGAGTATCAGTTGTTTTTCAGTAGCGAAATTCATTATTTTTTTTGCTCTCCGATAAATTACTTCAGCCAGACCCCAGACAATACTGGTCTATTTGCGGAGTTCGATAACCATCGTTTCGCCAGAGTATCGGAAAGTAATTTTCATCAAGCTGATTATCCCCCAGTCGCTTGTATCGGCTATAGATTGGCCCGATCCCCTGATCAAAGTTCTCTGGTACGTACTGCACCTGCGCAGGCATGGCATGTAACACCAGAGACCGACGCGGGTTTGGACCGGGGTTGGGGCCAGACCCGTGCCAGGTACCACCATGATGAAACGACCCTCCCCCGGCATTGACTTCAACATAGCTGATCTCAAGATCCTGGCCGGCCCGCTTTGCGGCGTCACGTACCGGTCGGCGATAATCATCGGGCGCATGGAACTCACCGTCTGGCTCGCCAAGGGGCCATAGGTTCGAACCCCGCGCGTATTCAATGGTGCCGCCATTAGCGGTAGTCTTATCCAGCGCTATCCAGCACGTCACAATCTCACCGGGATCAAACCACGATAAAAAAGCATTATCCTGATGAAAACCCAACGACTTCGTTGCCGGGGCTTTCCAGATAACATTATCAATCATAATCCGCACACCGGACCAACCAGTGAAATCCGCTATCGCCTGACCCAGTGATTCATCCAGCACCACTCTGGCAATATCCCGGTTTGCCTTCCAGCCGTTACAAATCTGCCGGGAATGAGTTGGATCACTTTTGCCCTGTTGCCAGTTGACTTCATCAGGCGCCACACCGGTTTCAAAATTCCCCTGAAACAAATCAACAAACGCGTCGTGAAGTACGGATACGGTTTTTTCATCAATCAAACGATCAACAACGACAAAACCGTTTTTGCCAAATTCAGCTAAATCTTCAGCGGTAGGTTTACAGGGCATGGCACAATAGGCTCTATGGGATGAATGGCTAGTGTACTGTAACGTTTGACGGGTGAGAATTAAGAGTTTCTTGCCCGGCCCTTTTCCTCTCTGACACCTAAATCTCGAATCGCATTTTATATCCAAACTTATAATATAAACACACCGTAGTCACGGAACTGTCCTGAAGCCAGGTAGTACGCTGTGACTTTAACACCGGCGTCGACTTCGGCAGCCCCAGTGCCTTTGCCACAGGTGACGGCACTGCGCACGCCTCTACAATAAATTCACCACAGGTGAATGGAACGTTTTGCACCAGCCACTCGTTAGCACTGGTTACCGACAGATCTACCTGCTTTATTTCAGCAACTGTCTGCGTATTTATCCATCGATCTTCATAGATAAAGGGCGTGTCATCCGCATAGTGAATCGAACGCAGGTGCAGCGGTTTCAAGCTGCCTTTGATCTTCATCTGATCTTTTATTATCGGCACTGGTTTTAGCCTGCGATTCTCTAGTAACTCAAACCGGTACGCATGTCCCTGCGCCTCAACCTGAGCCCGAATAACCGGTATATCCGCGGTGACGGTGCGAGCCTGCTGCATAGCGACACGGGTGCCGGCTTTTCGCTTGCGATCAATCACACCGGTTCTGGCAAGTTCACGCAGCGCACGGTTAACTGTCGTTCGGGCGCAGCCGTATTGAGCCGCTAGTTCTACTTCCCCCGGTATCAGGTCTCCGGGCAGCCAGACACGACTGCTGATTTTATGGCTGATACGCTCATGAATATCCTGCCAGGTATGGCTTCTCGATGTACTCAATGGGTCAACCTACAAAAGCGTTTTTATTGATAACAATGTATTACGATAACGCTGTGTTATCTGTTCACGGTTGCGGTGCTGACCATCACAAACCAAATGATCACCGGCAGACCATACATCGGTTACCAGTGAATCATCACCGGCAAATATCCATGCATCCAGCCATTGATCATTTTCCACCGCAATTAATGCCGGTGACTGTGCATCAAGGGCGATCAGATCAGCTACACGACCAACCCCGATACTGCCGGTGTTTCTTTGCAGTGCTTGTGCGCCTCCGTGCAGCACGTTGTTCATCAGCACACGACCGGTCGAATAATGTTCGTCGGCATAGACTGATCGAGCCTTGTGTTGCAGTCTTTGCGAATATTCCAGTGTTCGCAATTCTTCAGTCAGGGAGATACGCACATTTGAATCGGTGCCAACCCCCCACAGGCCTCCGCTGCTGTGAAAGTTCACTCCATTAAATATGCCATCACCAAGGTTGGATTCAGTGATCGGGCACAGCCCGACAACTGCCTGCGTGTCGGCAAGACGGAGCGTTTCAGATTCCTCCATTTGTGTGGCATGAACAAGACACCAGCGCTGATCAACCGCCTGGTTGTCCAGCAACCATTCCACGGGATTTGCCTGCCAGGCCTGTTGTATTTCTTTGACTTCAGCGTCTTGTTCGGCAATATGTATATGCAAAGGCTGTCCGTTAGCCAGCGCTACCGCACGGGTTAAAGAATGCTGACTAACTGCTCGCAGGGAATGAGGAGCGACGCCAATAGACATCTGCTTGTAATTATTTATCATTGACTGTGCCTTACCATGAAGGCTTGCAAAACGATCCAGAGTGTTACCGAATCGTTTTTGTCCGCCTGAAAGCGGCCTGCCGTCGCAGCCACCCTGCTCATACAATACCGGTAAGAGAGTTAAACCAATACCGCTGATCTCGGCGGCGGCAATTATCCGTTCACACATTTCCGCCAGTTCTGCGTAGGGCCTGCCATCGGCCTGATGATGCAGATAATGAAACTCACCGACGCTCGCATAGCCGGCTTCAAGCATTTCCATTTGCCCGAAGGCGGCGATCGATTCAATGTCGTCCGGTGTCAGATGCTGAAGAAACCGATACATTAATTTTCGCCAGCTCCAAAAGGAATCACCGGGATCCGGCCCGCGAGTTTCAGTCATACCAGCCATCGCCCGTTGAAACGCATGACTGTGCAGATTGGCAACTGCAGGTATTAACAGATCATACAAATCCCCATGGGCGGGGTGATCAGGCTGCACACTACAAATTTTACCGTCAGACGAAATTTGCACCGAAACGTTAGCCCGCCAGCCATCTTCAGTGAGTGCATGCTTTGCCCATAATGTGGTCTCCGCTGGTGTTTCTGGCACGGACATCGGCTTAGTTGACTCCCTTAATGTATGCACATATTATTATCATTATGCATGCACATAATGTCAAACAGGACAAGCGATGCGCTCAGTACTACTCACCCATGCCACCGTTGCGAGTTGCGATTCTACCGCCACTCCCTACGGCTTAATCCCCAACGGGGCCGTCGCCATTGACCAGGGAATTATTCAATGGTGTGGCAGCACAGATTCAATACCCGCCGCCTATCAGTCACTGCCAGAGAAACCATGCCACGGTCAATTGATTACACCATCGCTGATCGACTGCCATACCCACATTGTGCATGGCGGCCATCGGGCCGGTGAATTTGAACAGCGGCTCGAAGGCGCAACTTATGCAGAAATTTCAGCTGCTGGCGGCGGCATTGTATCGACGATGTCTGCCACCCGTGCAGCCACAGTAAACCAACTCATTGAAAGTGCACTGCCCAGAGTAGACGCTCTGCTCGCAGAGGGCGTTAGTGTGATCGAGATAAAATCCGGCTACGGACTCGACACCGAAACAGAACTGAATATGTTACGCGCCGCACGACAAATAGCATCATTGCGACCGCTACTGGTTAAAACCAGCTTTCTGGGCGCACACGCATTACCCGCTGAATATAGTGGCAGGGCAGATGAATACATTGATCAGATTTGCATCCCTGCTTTACAACAGGGAAATCGCGAAAACCTGATTGATGCGGTCGACGGCTTCTGCGAATCCATTGCATTCAACCCGTCACAAATTGAACGTGTATTTAACGCGGCACAATCATTGGGACTCCCTGTCAAACTGCATGCCGAACAACTCAGTTTATTGGGAGGCACTGAACTGGCTGCCAGCTATAAAGCACTATCTGCAGATCATCTGGAATACCTGGATGAGCGTGGCGTTATCGCCATGGCAAACGCAGGAACAGTCGCAGTGTTATTACCGGGGGCATTTTATACATTACGCGAAACGCAGCCGCCACCCGTAGCGCTATTCAGGAAGCACAAAGTCCCCATGGCTATAGCGACAGATTGCAATCCAGGGTCGTCGCCACTCTCCTCGCTTTTACTCACCATGAATATGGCTTGCACTCTATTCAGACTCACCCCTGAAGAAGCACTACTCGGTGTTACACGGACAGCCGCCAGCGCCCTGGGCATTTCCGATCAGGGCCGCATTATGCAGGGGTTGAAAGCAGATCTGGCCTTGTGGCAGGCATCACACCCCGCAGAGCTTTGCTATCGAATTGGCTTTAACGCTTTAGTCGAACGAATTCACGCTCATGAATAAGCTGGAATTGCTGCCCGGCAACACAACAATCACACAGCTCATTCAATTTATCGATAGTGATGCAGTTTCTGTCTCACTTGATCGATCCTGCCAGCCCGGGGTTGAACTGGCTGCCGCCGTTGTCAACGCAGTCATCAATGCGGACGATCCCGTCTATGGTGTCAACACCGGCTTTGGCAAACTATCAAGCGTTAGAATTGCCGCAGAAGATTCCGCCACTCTTCAGCGCAACCTGATCTTGTCGCATTGCGCTGGTGTTGGCGAGGTCACTGATCTGTCAATTGTGCGCCTGATGATGGTATTAAAACTTTTATCACTCGGTCGCGGTGCATCCGGTGTACGCTGGCTATTAATTGAAGGCATAGAGAACCTGCTTAATTCAGGTATCACTCCCGTTGTACCGTCGCAGGGATCCGTCGGCGCCTCAGGCGACCTGGCACCGCTGGCGCACTTCGCAGCCGTATTAATGGGTGAAGGAGAAGTGTTCTATCAAAATAGAAAACAAACCACCAAAAGCGCTTTACAACAGGCCGGACTAGCTCCCGTTAAACTGATCGCCAAAGAAGGCCTTGCACTGATCAATGGTACTCAGTTCTCTACCGCAGCAGCTTTAGTCGCACTACATCATGCATGGCAATCAGGCACCACAGCAATTGTTACCAGTGCGATGTCTACCGATGCAATCATGGGCTCTACCGCTCCACTGCAAGCGGCTATTCATGAACTTCGTGGCCATCGCGAGCAAATAGAAGTAGCCGCCAGTATGCGCGCCCTGATGCATGGATCGGAAATTCGTGATAGTCATCGCGAAGGCGATACCCGTGTACAAGACCCGTACTGCATTCGCTGCCAGCCACAAGTAACAGGCGCTTGCCTGTCCTTGCTACGGCAAGCGGCTGCGACTCTTGAAATTGAAGCAAACGCCGTGACTGATAACCCCCTGATTATCACCGATGACTCACACCCGAATGGTGGGGAAATTTTCTCAGGCGGTAACTTCCATGCTGAACCAGTCGCTTTTGCGGCCGATCAAATCGCCCTTGCTATCGCTGAAATCGGCGCTATCGCCCAGCGGCGAGTAGCGCTTATGGTAGACCCGGCCTTATCTTTCGATTTACCGCCGTTTTTAACACCGGAGCCCGGATTAAGCTCAGGCTTTATGGTCGCCGAAATAACCACTGCCGCACTGATGAGTGAAAACAAACACCTGGCCAATACGTGCTCAACAGATTCCACGCCCACGAGCGCCAATCAGGAAGACCACGTTTCAATGGCTGCACACGCAGCACTGCGACTGGCGCGTATGAACAATAATCTGAGAAATATTCTGGCCATTGAACTTTTATGTGCAGCCCGAGGAATTGAATTCAGAGCGCCACTGACCACCAGCACGCCACTGCAATCGATTATAGCCACCCTCAGAAAATCGGTCCCTACGCTGGAACAGGATCGATACATGGCAAAAGATATCGAAATCACTGCCAACCTGCTACGTGAAGGGCTCCTATTAATGGCGCAACCAGATATTCCTCTGCCTTCGATTAATTTGTCTCACACTTCAGACAATCAAAATAACATTTAGGTTTGATTCCATGGCTGATAACAAACGATTGCGAAAGAATTCACGCGATGTCTACCCGCCGACCGGTTCAGAGATTAGCGCGAAAAGCTGGTTAACCGAAGCGCCCATGCGCATGCTCATGAACAACCTACACCCAGAGGTAGCAGAAAATCCTCATGAGCTGGTAGTGTACGGCGGCATTGGTCGCGCTGCGCGCAGCTGGGAAGATTTCGACGCTATCGTGGCAAGCCTTAAAACTTTATCTGATGAAGAAACCCTGCTGGTACAGTCCGGTAAACCAGTTGGTGTGTTTCGAACTCATCAGGATGCACCACGAGTATTAATTGCAAATTCCAATCTGGTACCACACTGGGCCAATTGGGATCACTTCAATGAACTGGATCAACAAGGCCTGATGATGTATGGCCAAATGACAGCAGGTTCATGGATATACATAGGCACTCAGGGCATTGTGCAGGGCACCTATGAAACCTTTGTTGAAGCCGGTCGGCAACACTACAACGGCAACCTTAAGGGCCGCTGGATACTGACTGCAGGTCTCGGCGGAATGGGCGGGGCACAACCGTTAGCCGCCGTGATGGCTGGGGCCTGTTGCCTGGCAATAGAATGCGATCCCGAACGTATCGGCATGCGTCTGCGCACGCGCTACCTTGATGAAAAAGCAGACACACTCGATGAAGCACTCGAACTAATTGAGCGCTGGACGAAAGCAGGTGAAGCGAAATCAGTGGGGCTGCCTGGGAATGCTGCAGACCTTTTTCCCGAACTGGTCAGACGCGGCGTTAAACCCGACATTGTCACAGACCAGACGTCTGCCCATGATCCGACGCATGGCTATCTGCCAACAGGGTGGACACTGGCGCAATGGCATAGCGCACAGGAAAACGACCCAAAGTCAGTAGAACTAGCAGCACGCGCATCGATGAAAATTCAAGTGCAGGCCATGGTCGATTTTTGGAATCAGGGCATCCCCACCCTCGACTACGGCAACAACATTCGTCAGGTAGCCAAAGATGAAGGTCTCGAGAACGCGTTTGCATTTCCAGGTTTTGTACCCGCTTATATCCGGCCGCTATTCTGCCGTGGAGTGGGTCCGTTTCGGTGGGTCGCTCTGTCCGGTAACCCGGAAGATATTTATAAAACGGACGCAAGGGTCAAAGAACTGATTCCCGATGACGAACACTTGCACAACTGGCTGGACATGGCTCGCGATCGCATTGAATTTCAAGGATTACCGGCACGCATCTGTTGGGTTGGTTTAGGCCAGCGTCACCGACTGGGTATGGCATTCAACGAAATGGTCAAAAACGGTGAGCTCGACGCCCCGATTGTGATCGGTCGCGATCATCTTGATTCCGGATCAGTAGCATCACCCAATCGCGAAACAGAAAACATGAAAGACGGCTCTGACGCGGTATCAGACTGGCCACTGCTCAACGCCCTTCTCAACTGCGCGTCTGGCGCCACCTGGGTTTCGTTGCATCACGGAGGTGGCGTCGGCATGGGCTTCTCTCAGCATTCAGGCATGGTGATTTGTGCAGACGGCAGCGACGAAGCTGCAAAGCGACTGGCACGCGTACTGTGGAATGATCCCGCCACCGGTGTGATGCGACATGCGGACGCCGGCTATGATATTGCCAAAGCCTGCGCAAGGGAACAGGGCTTGAACCTGCCCGGCATATTGTAGTTTGTTCAGCTTTGGTGCTATCCAGTGTACATCGAAGCAGATCTCGCAACGAATCGAGGTATCGCATGAGACCGTCGGGGGCACGCCCCCGTTGCGGCATAACCGTTCTTTAACAAGCCAAAGGAAAGCCGAACAGTCTCTGTACTTTCCGAAGTTCGCTGATCAGGGATCGGCTCCCATAGCGCCATGCAGACAATGAACACAATCACTGCGACCTTATCCGAGTGTTAATTGCTTTGTATTTAGATCGGGGACCGATTGGTATTGTACTTCACGGATTATCCGGTAGTCGCCACCAGATTCGCCACACTGGCAGGCGATGCTCCGTGTTGTCGATCATTTGTTATAGTTACCCGATTACACACGGGAATTTATCAATGATCAACATTACCGTTAACGGCACTGCCCACAGTGTGGATCTTTCACCCGAAATGCCTTTGCTCTGGGTATTGCGCGACGAACTGAAGATGACAGGCACAAAATACGGCTGCGGTATAGCACAGTGTGGTGCCTGTACCGTTCATATAGACGGTACTGCTGTACGTTCCTGCCAGCAACCAATTGGTAGTTTAGACGGCGCTAACATCACAACCATTGAAGGGCTGGGCAGCCCGGATGCCATGCATGCGATACAGGCTACATGGGCCGAACATCAGGTAGCGCAATGCGGTTATTGCCAGTCAGGACAAATGATGCAGGCGGCCTCCCTGCTTGGCGCACATCCGAATCCGAGTGACGAGCAGATAGATTCAGCCATGTCCGGCAATCTGTGTCGCTGCGGAACCTATCCGCGAATTCGCGCAGCGATACATGCCGCCGCTGACAAACTGCGGGCTGGCTAATGGGTAAACTCGCGACATTCACGCGCCGCACTTTTCTGATCGGCAGTGCAGCTATCGCCGGTGGCATCGCATTCGGTATATACAAAGTCAGAGAAACACCGGATAACCCGCTCGCTGATGATCTGGCCAACGATGCAGCAACCTTTAATCCCTGGGTGATGATCGATAGCGAAAAAGTCACGCTGATCGTGCCACACGCAGATAAGGGCCAGGGGGTTGCCTCAGCACAGGCGGCGCTGATTGCAGAAGAGCTTGATCTTGAATGGGGTGGTTTTGAAACCAGCTTTGGTAAACCCAGTGCAGCCTACTGGAATACCGCCATGGCCGATGAAGGAGTGCCGTTCATGTCGACTGACCTGAGTGCCACTGCAGAAACCATGCGCAGCGTAATGACGGGCATTTTAAAATTGATCGGTATGCAGGGTACCGGTGGCTCAACCGCAATGCCAGACAGTTTTGAAAAACTGCGAATGGCCGGAGCGGTCGCACGTGAAACCTTAAAGCTGGCGGCATCGACTAAAACCGGCACGCCAGTGGCCGAGCTGAAAACAAAAAACGGGGCCGTGTTGCTGCCAGATGGCACCACCCTGACCTACACAGAGCTTGCAAAAGACGCAGCCACCATTGACCCCGCTAGCAACGTAACACTGCGCGATCCCTCAGAATGGCGACTGATTGGTCAGGCCATGCCTCGCCTCGATATCCCGGCCAAATCGACCGGCACATTGAAGTACGGCATCGACCTGTTCATTGATAACATGGTACACGCGACAGTCCGAACTAACCCGCGCCAGGGCGGCACCATGAATAGCTTTGATGCATCCAGGGCCGAGACCATGCCGGGCGTGGAAAAAGTACTTGAAATCACTAACGGGGTTGCCGTGATCGCCACTAATACCTGGTACGCGATACAAGCGGCAAACGCGATTGACGTCGACTGGGGGGAAGCACCCTACCCCGCAGAACAGGAAGACCACTGGCAGGAAATAGAAGCCTCTTATACTAAAGACCGACTGGATAAAATGTGGCGAAACGACGGAGATATCGACCTGGAATTCGCCGACAGTTTAATTATAGCTGCCACTTACCGCTCGCCTTACGTGGCTCATCAGCCGCTGGAACCACTAAACGCCATTGTGAAGGTCACCGACGACAACGTCGAAGTCTGGACAGGCCATCAGTTACAACGCATGGTGCAGCAAATGGTAGCTGCGGTGACCGGTCACGATGCAGAACAGGTTATTTTTCACAATCAGTATATGGGTGGAAGCTTTGGCCATCGCCTTGAGTTCGAACATATAAAACAGACCGCCGAAATCGCCAATCAAATGCGCGGTACTGCAGTAAAAATGACCTACTCCCGTGAAGAAGACTTCGCCCACGATTTTCCACGACATATTGCAGCGGCAGAGGGACAGGGTACAGTCGAAGACGGCAAAGTAGTCAGTATGGATTTGAGTATTGCTGCGGTTTCCCCAATTGCTTCCCAGATGGGGGCTCGCGCAGGTTTGCCTGTACCCGGGCCTGACCCGCAGATTTCCGCGGGCTCGTGGAACAACCCTTATGCCTTCCCGCATTTCCGAATGCGAGCCTACAGAACGCCAGAGCTCGCTCCCGTGTCATCGTGGCGAGCGGTCGGAGCAAACGGTGCCGGTTTTTTCTTTGACAGCTTCCTTGATGAACTCATTCACGCCGCCGGTGCTGATCCGATGCAGGAACGCATCAGACTGATGCAGCATGATGTGTCGCGCACGGTTCTCGAAGCGGTCGCAGAGATGTCAGACTGGGCAGGCGAAGCGGCACCGGGAACAGCAAAAGGAGTCGCATTTGTCGAGAGCTTTGGCGTGCCGACCGCCGCTGTCGTCGAAATTGAAAATAGTGAAGGCACCATAAAAGTACTAAACGTCTGGATTGCTGCGGATGTCGGCACGGTGATCGATCCCGTAAACTTTGAAAACCTGGTGCAAGGCGGCGTTGTGTGGGGACTCGGTCATGCAATAAATTGCGAGATCACCTACTCCGACGGCAAAGCACAACAGTCAAACTACCATGCACACGAAGGATTGCGAATCTACAATTGTCCGACTATCAAAGTGAAAGGCCAGGAAAATGGTCACAAGGTCAGAGGCATTGGTGAACCACCTGTACCGGTGATTGCACCGGCACTGGCCAACGCCATTTTTGCGGCCACCGGGCAACGGATTCGTGAACTGCCATTGAACAAACACATTGACTTTGCCTGAAGCCACCATTGACAGCACCGTTCAAACGGTACACGATTGTTGATCAAGCGTAAGGCTCAGGCAGCCTGTGCATCCTTTGATCTGCGCGCATTTGCAAACTATTCGGTCAGCCTAACCAGAGGAAAACAAATTGAAACTACGCATGAACTTTCGGCACAAACTCAGCGTGGCTGCTATTGCAGTTGCGTCCGGCTTTTCAACCTCGGCAATAGCTGCTACGGAAGTACAATTCTGGCACGCCTTTACAGGACGGCTCGGTGAGTTGGTGGCAGAACAAGTCAGCACATTTAATAGCAGCCAGGATGACTACGAAATTGTCGCCACCCATAAGGGTAACTACTCTGAAACACTGAACTCGGGCATAGCTGCATTTCGCGCTAAAGAACAACCCCACCTGCTAATGGTTTTTGAGGTAGGTACCGCAACCATGATGGGCGCGAAAGGCGCTATCAAACCAGTCCACGAGGTAATGGAAGACGCTGGTGCCACATTCGATCCCGATGCCTATATCGGGTCCGTCAAAGGCTACTACACCACCACAGAGGGGAAAATGCTGTCCCTGCCGTTTAACTCTTCAACACCAGTACTGTGGGTCAACAAAGATGCATTAAAAGATGCTGGCGTAGATCCGGATACAGACCTGTCTACCTGGCAAAAAGTGGACGAAGTCCTGACTAAAGTCAAAGCGGCTGGCAGCGAATGTCCTATGACCACAGCCTGGCAAAGCTGGATTCATCTCGAGAATTTATCCGCCTATCACGACACCCCGTTCGCCACCAAAGACAACGGCTTCGCCGCACTGGATACCGAGCTTGCTTTCAACGGCCCTGTGCAGGTTAAACACATTCAAGCCATGGGTGACTGGGCCAAAGACGGTAAATTTATCTACGCTGGCAGACGCAATGAAGGCGGTGCAAACTTTCGTGCTGGTGAATGCGCCCTGTTCACCGAAAGTTCTGCCGGTTATGCAGGTATCAGCTCCGAAGCAAAATTCGATTTCGCCGTTAAACCGCTGCCTTACTGGGAAGGTGTAGATGGCGCTCCACAAAACACCATCATTGGTGGCGCATCCTTATGGGTGATGGAAGGCCATGAAGACGAAGAATATAAGGGCGTTGCTGCATTCCTGAATTTTCTGTCTTCTGCAAACATCCAGGCCAAGTGGCATCAAGACACGGGCTACCTGCCCATTACCACTGCTGCCGGTGATAAAACAAGAATTGATGGCTTTTATGATGATAACCCGGGCACCGATATCGCGGTCATTCAAATGACAGCCAAAGCCCCTACGGCTAACTCAAAAGGCCTTCGTCTGGGCTCGTTTGATCAGATTCGAGGCATCATTGATGAAGAGCTCGAAGCAGTCTGGACCGGTGACAAAGATGCACAGACTGCCATGGATAGCGCCGTAGAACGTGGCAACAAACTACTACGTCGTTTCGAACAAGCCAACAAGTAGTTTCATTCTCGCGTCTTATCATTACTGACTACGGATAATCCGTAGTCAGTATTTTCAACTGTTCCTGCGGCAGACAACGGCCGACAGAACACTTTGCTATCCATAGCAAATTCCACAGACACCGCAAATCGGTATACACTGAATTATGGAGAAACGAGTAACGTTCAACGGCTGGCTTCTGCCGTTACTACTGATTTTTCCCCAGATCTTTATTTCAGCTGTGTTCTTTTTTTACCCCGCTGGCCAGGCCATCTGGCAATCTCTATTCATTCCTGACCCTTTCGGTTTATCTTCACAGTATGTCGGCCTGGGTAATTTTGAATATTTGTTTGGCGATAAATACTATCGCCAGTCATTTGCTACCACCGCTCTCTTCTCAACACTTGTTACCCTGACCTCGATGGTACCTGCGTTGTTTCTTGCCGTACTGGCTGATCGTCTGATCAAAGGTGCCGGCGCTTACCGCACGCTGTTGATCTGGCCTTACGCTGTGGCCCCGGCAGTGGCCGGAGTCCTGTGGCTATTTATGTTTAATACACGGGTGGGCGTCGTTGCCTGGTATCTTGGCCTGTTAGGCTACGACTGGAATCACGTACTCAATGATGGCGAAGCCATGGGCCTTGTGGTCGTGGCATCCTCCTGGGGAAGAATCAGTTACAATTTTCTATTTTTCTTTGCAGCTTTGCAGGCGGTTCCGCGCTCCGTGATAGAAGCCGCAGCCATTGACGGCGCACGTTTTTGGCGTCGTTTTTTCACTATAGTTTTACCGCTGCTTTCGCCGACCGTATTCTTTCTGCTGGTCGTCAATGTCGTCTATGCGTTTTTTGAAACCTTCGGGGTTATTCACACCATCACATCAGGCGGGCCACAACAGGCAACAACTGTGCTGGTTTATAAGGTGTTCGCTGACGGTTTTGTCGGTCAGGATCTGGGATCATCTGCCGCACAGTCAGTAGTGCTGTTGTTCCTCGTTGGCGCGTTGACCATCGTGCAATTTAAATTTCTTGAAAAAAGAGTGCACTACTAGTGAAGTATTGCAACACAAATTCAACAGCGTGCCGATGCTGTGATGCCAGCTATCCGCAAAACGCTCACCCGGATATTGCTATTGTGGCAGCACCTCTATGACTGCTTCAGTGAAACAGCATTCGTCCGGCATGGTTGAAAAACACGGCAAGTCGCTTTGGTTTACGCACCTGCTTATGATTATCGGAATTCTTTTTGTTTTCTTTCCGATCTGGCTGGCATTTGTAGCATCAACCGTGACACAACCAGAGATTGTTTCGCCACCTATGCCGCTGTGGCCGGGCAGCCATTTTCTTGAAAACTACAAAAAAGCCCTTTTTTCGGGTGTTAACGTACCTGTTTCGACCATGCTGCTTAATTCACTTATCATGGCGATAGGCATAGCAGTCGGAAAGATAATCATTTCTCTGTTATCCGCTTTTGCCATCGTGTATTTCAAATTTCCTGGACGTACGTTTTTTTTCTGGACAATCTTCCTCACCTTAATGCTACCGGTAGAAGTACGTATTGTCCCCACCTATGAAGTCGTCGCTGGGTTTGGTTTATTAAACAGTTACTCTGGCCTGATATTCCCCTTGATAGCCTCGGCCACCGCGACTTTCCTGTTCCGGCAGTTTTTTATGACCATACCCGACGAGCTTGCAGAAGCGGCCCGGGTTGATGGTGCACGACCCATGCGGTTTTTCATCGATATTGTATTGCCCATGAGCCGCACCAATATCGCTGCCTTGTTTGTGATCTTGTTTATCTTCGGATGGAATCAGTATCTGTGGCCACTTCTTATCACCACGGATCCTGAAATGAATACCATTGTAATGGGTATCAAGCAGATGTTCCCCTCCGGCGATGACGTCGCGGATTGGCCTGTCATCATGGCCACTTCAATTCTGGCAATGTTACCGCCGATATTCGTTGTCGTGTCTATGCAGAAATTCTTTGTTCGCGGCCTGGTAGATAGCGAGAAGTAGATGGCAACTCTAAACATTGTAAATGTCAAAAAAAAATTCGGCGCCACCGAAGTGATTCATGGCGTCAGTGTCGACATTAACGATGGAGAATTCATCGTCATTGTCGGACCCTCCGGATGTGGTAAATCCACGCTGCTGCGTATGGTGGCCGGACTTGAGAACGTCACCGAAGGCCAGATAGAAATCGATGGCGTTAATGTGAATGAAAAAGAGCCGATGGATCGCGACATCGCCATGGTGTTTCAGAACTACGCACTCTACCCGCACATGTCCGTACGCCAGAATATGGCCTACGGTCTGAAGATCGCAAAAGTGCCCAGAGCACAGATAAACGACAAAGTCTCCAGAGCGGCCAAACTACTGCAACTTGAGCCCTACCTCGACCGAAAACCACGAGCCCTGTCCGGCGGGCAACGCCAGCGCGTGGCGATGGGGCGTGCCATTGTGCGCGAACCTGCCGTGTTTTTGTTTGACGAGCCACTATCAAACCTGGATGCCAAACTGCGCGTGCAAATGCGCCTTGAAATAAAACAGCTACAGAAAAATCTGGCGGTAACCTCTCTCTATGTTACCCATGATCAGGTTGAGGCGATGACCATGGCTGATCGAATGATAGTGATGAATCAGGGGATAGCAGAACAAATCGGTACACCGCTGGAAGTATATGAACGTCCTGAATCACTTTTTGCCGCACAGTTTATCGGGAGTCCTGCCATGAATATATTCGACGGCTTTGCTGAAGAGGGCAAAATACGTTTAGAAAGCGGAGGAGAACTTGCCTGCAAGAGTCCTGTACAGGGAAAAATTAAAATAGGTATAAGACCCGAGCACCTGTTTGTTGCTCAAAATGGAGCTCTTCAAACCGATACCGATTTTACCGAACCATTAGGAGCGACAACGCTGCTGCACGGGCATTTGTCTAACACAAGTACATCAATCACTATCAGCTTACCCGGTGTCCACAGCACAGAATCACTGGGTGGCATTAGTCACTTTGACGTTGACCCAGCCAACATACATCTATTTGACCCGGAAACCGGACGTCGTGTTTAAAGAAAAGTAAATCTGATGTGCCAGAGAAAAAACCGACAAATGTATCGCTGTCTGGTTATCAGGATCTTGGTATCAACCTGAGACCTATGGTCGTCATACGACACTGAAATTGAATCTGCTATGCCAGCATGACATCCCTGCCGAGGGGCCTTCATTTTTGAAAGACCAAAAACGGAAGAGGCTGGGCAAGAACTCAATC
>CAZNOB010000111.1:0-17106 GCA_964574535.1 uncultured Granulosicoccaceae bacterium
CAGACACATATGCATTTGTTAGATGAAAGTCTGCGTAGCGAGCAGTGCGATGGCAAGGGCCCTTGCCTTATTAAACGATGGTACGATCATTTGAGGCGCATAGTTATTCTAACGTCACGAAAATGATTGATGATTATTATCGCCTTGGGTGCACCGCCAGGGTGCATTCGCAATAGCAGAGGTTCTGTCGCGCAGACCCCTACGGCGCTACAATAGGTTGCGCCTTGAGTACCGGATCAGTCACTGCCTGTCCGTCAAACAGACTACCCTCTTCAAACCAGGACTTAGGAGCCGCAGCACCCCACAGTGTTTGACGCTGCGGATCTTTCAAATCCCACATAATGGGTTCGTGGTCCGGATCAACGGTTTGATAATCTGAGCAGTAAATTTCTGTTCGAAAACCGTCAGGATCACGAATATACAGAAAAAACGCGTTTGATATGCCGTGGCGCCCGGGACCACGCTCTATGTTATCGAGGTAACCCGTAGTAGACATGAGATCAAGCAGATCAATAATGTTTAACGGCGTTGGCACCCAAAACGCAATATGATGCAGCCGTGGTCCCCTGCCATTGGTGAATGCCATATCGTGCACACCACCCTTGCGATGCATCCAGGCAGCCCATAGTTTTTTGCTGTCCGAGTCTTCAGTATATTCAGTCGTGCGAAACCCCATATCGTTATAAAAGGCAACTGACTCATCAACATTCGTTGAAAACACATTAAAGTGATCGATACGCAGTGGTTTTACACCCTTGTATAAAGCGTATTTCTGATGCACAGGTTCAAGGCGATCCATAACAAAGTAAAATTCCAGTGGTATACCCTGCGGATCTCTGGTCAGCAGGGTACGTCCCTGAAACGGCCGCTCTACCCACGATACCGGTAAATTTTTCGCAGAAAAATAATCATGCGCCTGATCTAGATCTTTCTCACTGAACACCTTAAAACCGAGCACATTGACTTTCGGTGCCGTACCCTTTTTCAGTACCATACAATGGTGCCCACGCTCTTCCAGTGCACGCAGATAAAGGTAATCAGAACCTTCATCAGAGACCATCAAGCCCAGTGTATCCGCATAGAATGCCTTCGATGCCTGTATATCAGTCACTACTAACTCTATGTGACTGAGCCGCACTATATTAAACGATGGATACAGGACAGGATCTGGTAGTGGCATTTTATCCTCCTAACTTCGGTACTTTATGTGCTGTTGTCGCGAACGCAATATTTTTGGTTTCCATATAGAAGTCGAAAGACCAGTCACCACCGTCCCGGCCAATACCTGACGCTTTCACCCCCCCAAAGGGTGACGGCAGATGCCGCGTGTTTTCAGAGTTCACCCAGATCATGCCGGCTTCCATCGCCTGACTGAATCGCAAAGCACGGGTCACATCGGATGTCCATAAGTAACCGCTCAAACCATATTTCGTATCATTGGCTATCTCCAGTGCGTGCGCTTCGTCTTTAAATGGTATGGCTGTTAATACAGGACCAAAAATTTCTTCCTGTGCAATACGCATGTCGTTACTGGCATTGGTAAACAAGGTTGGCTCTATAAAACAACCGGCCTCCATACCCTTTTCCAGCCCCCCGGGTTTACCACCACCAACAGCAATAGTTGCACCTTCTTCAACCGCAACCTTCATATAAGACATCACTTTCTCTTCGTGCACTGGATGTATAAGCGGTCCAATCGTAGTTTGCGGATCGAGTGGATGACCGACTTTAATGCGTTTGGCTTTTTCCGCAACGGTGGCTACAAAATCATCATAGATAGATTCTTCAACAATCAACCGTGATGATGAAGTACAGCGCTCACCATTGAGTGAGTAGATCATAAATACAGCCGCGTCGGCAGCTCGCTCAAGATCCGAGTCTGCAAAAACCACGACCGGATTTTTACCACCAAGCTCAAAATGAAATCGCTTAAGTGTCTCTGAAGCTTGCCGCATGATCATCGATCCGGTGCTGCTCTCTCCAACGAACCCGATGGCTTTTATATCCGGATGTTCCGTTAGCGCTTTACCAGCACTTTCACCCGGGCCGTTAACCAGATTCCACACACCAGCCGGCAATCCGGCCTCTTCTGCAATTTCTACCAATAGCCGGGCGGTCAACGGTGAGAACTCAGCCGGCTTATGAACGACGGTGCAGCCTGCAGCAAGTGCGGGAGCGATTTTCCATGTCGACAACATGAAGGGCGTGTTCCATGGCGTAATGATGCCCACCGGGCCGATCGGCGAACGACTGGTGACATTGAGTTGTCCTTCGGTATGCAATGACTGCCCGTCACGCGCCTCTACGGCTTTATCAGCAAAGAAACGGAAGTTTTCAGCCCCTCGGAGCGCGGCTTTAGACATAAAACGCAAAGCCTGCCCGGTATCAAGACATTCTGTAAAGGCAATCTGCTCGGCGCGTTCGGTGATCAGATCAGCGATGTTATGCAAGATTTTTTTACGCGCCGGACCCGGTGTTGCTGACCATTCCTGAAATGCGGCGGTTGCAGCTTTGGCAGCTTTATCGATATCTGCACTTTTGCCTTCAGCAACAGAGGCAATCGGTTTGAGATCGACAGGTGAAATACTTTCGAAAGTACTTCCATCACTTGCCGCGCAAGCGACGCCATCAATGTGATTTAAAACGCCATCACGACGAAACCGCTGCAGGTATTCCTCACCTTTGTACAGGTTATTTTCAAGTTCAGACATGATTCCCCGATTATACAGAATGCACTTCCCAATTTAATTAACATGTTAAATATTTAACAGGCAGCTGTCAATCACGCACCACCATTCATGGAGTGGTTTCTATACAATGGATGGCATCATGACGGATATGCAAAACAATAAACCTATGCGTTCCATTGAGCGGTCGATCCCCATCGCGCTTTTGCGAGCACGCGAAGCAGTGATGGCTCACTTTCGGCCACTGCTGGCGGATCGAGGTTATACAGAACAGCAATGGAGGGTACTTAGAATTCTCAATGAGTATGGTGCACTGGAGGTCACCCAGCTTGCAGAGCACAGCGCGTTACTAATGCCCAGCCTGACGCGTATATTGAAAACCCTGGAAGAAAAACAAAGTATCTACCGAATCCGCGACGAATGCGATGGAAGACGATCACTCATACATCTGTCCGAGAACAGTAAAACGCTGATCAAACAAGAAGCGGCACGCACCGAGGCCGCTTACGCTGTTATTGAGGCGAGCTTCGGGGCTGCTAAAACTAACCAGCTGCTGGATTTACTGACCGAGCTGGCAGCGGTTGCACCGCCTTTGGAAAATAAAAAAACACCAACAGATTACTAATGTCTGATCATTTCGAAAATGAATATTGTTATCCCTGTCCATTATAAAAATGCACCATACCCACCGAACGCGGCCCACATACCATACCGGCGGCGGGTGATCGGCATTTGTAGGCAAGTGGTAGGCCGCCGCACACGGACACAGTGGTATCGAAGGGTGTTGTAGCACACAGACGTGCGACACTCGATGTGTCAGCACTTTTAAATCCGTGTTTTGTCGCTGCACTCCCGATTCAGAGTGCGTGGCTAATCAGCCGATTTCATCAGAGTGCGTGGCTAATCAGCCGATTTCAGACGCTGAATTGCTCGTATTCTTCCAAAGCACTCATTCGTTCTGGTGCTCCCACCACGGCATAGCTTTTCGCGTCGCTTTGCAGATAAGTTTGTGCCACCCTCCGCAGATCCGACATCGTGACAGCGAGCACGGCCTGGCGAATTTTCTGCACATACTCGGGATCGCGGCCATGGCGTTTGGCATAGTAATTTCCGATTGCCTCACCCGCTGGCGAACCCGGTTTGTCGATTCGGCTAATCACACCAAGTATTGCTTCTTCCAGTAAGCGTTCTTCATGCTTGTCATTGAGTAGCCAGTCTAGCGAGGCATCGAAGTCTGCAAAAGTTTCTTCCAGTCGCGGATCGCGATACGAATAGAACCGGAATGCTGCAGTTTCACCGTCATATGATGCCCCACCACCGTAAGCTCCACCTTTTTCACGAATCGCACTATGTAAAAAGCCGTTGCCAAGATATTCACCCAATACGGTCAGTGCAGGAGCATCTGCGTGTCCCGCTGCAACCGCAGCCACTGACTGGGCGCAAAAATTAACCTGCGCGTTAGTGGACCATGCCTGACGAGTTGTGCTGTCAGTGTAGTCAAAACTAAAAGGGGTAAAGTTATCCTGCGATCCAGAGTCCATACCGCAATCCTGTATCGCATCAACAACCGCTTGCCGCTGCTCTTCTTCGCTCACGATCAGCCACTCACGGGGAGCACGGAGCATCAGTTCATGGATACGGATAAGCCTTTCAGAAAGTGACGCCAATGCTGCATCGTCATTTTTAATGGCTTCATCCAGCTCTCTTAATCGGACGATTCCCTGCAACCCGCCCCATCGATGCCCTAACGCACCAGAGACACTGGAATGACAACACGCCGCGGTCATTGCCAGCGCATGACCACGGCCAGTAATTGAGCTCTCCTGGCGGGTGCGTACCTGCGAAATCAGATCCTTTATTCGGTCAGTTTCGGTGAGGTCGGGGCTATTAATGGTTTCGTGAATCAACTGGGAGATTTTTTGAGTGTTGCGATTGAGCCCCTTGGCCGATACAACCATAGACCCATGCAGCTTTTGTTTATCGCCCAGTACGCTCCGGGTACTGACCCTTGCACCAATACCACCCAGCACAGATGCCTGCAGTGCCTGTGTTTCAAGATAGTCTCGCCCGGCACTACCCACTTCACTTAAAAACATTGTGTAGAGGGGTAAAGTATCGATAAGATCTTCATCGACGTGTGGCAGGTCAGTGACCAGTTGCTGGTACACCATGCCATTGGTGCCCGTGTTGTACCAAACACCGGACATCTTGCCGATCGGTTGAGACTTCCCGACCGGTGACTTAAGCTCTGCTGGTACATCGTCAAGTGTCACGCGAGGCAGGAGCTCTGCATCATCCTGTTGTGACTGACGCGCTTCCAGGGCTTCTGCAAGACGTGCGATCTCTTGTCTTTTTTTCTCGTCGAACTGTTCATCGTATGATTTTAATGTTGCCGCCTCATGTGCCTCCTCTTTGGCTGCAAGCTCGGTATCAGGTGCCATCACCAGCCTGATCATATGTTTGTTTTCCAACAAATGTTCACGCACCAGCCGCGGGATAAAATCGTCATCTTCAGCATCTTTACGCAACTGCACCAGAAGTTCATCGATATCCAGTGCTGCAATCGGATCACCACCGTGCAACGCTGGCGTTAAGGCTCGTAGTGCCAATTGCAGGCCATAGGGAAAACCATCGCCGGTGACTTCTCGTTGCGCCAGTTCCAGCTGATGTAATACCGACATCACTGATTCTTTGGGCACACCGTTCTTTGCTATATCTTCCAGCACCCCGATGATCAGTGCTTCAACTGCGTCGGCGTGCTCGGGATCGGACCCTTCCAGTCCGGCGGCAAAACTCATTTCACGCGTGTCGTCGTCGACACCACAGAGTGGTGATGGTGACGTGCCAAGGTCTGTGGTTTCTAATGCTCGACGCAATGGCGAGCTGCTGTTGTCGAGTAACACATCGCCAAGCACTCGGGCCTCCATTGCTTTGCGCATGTCGGAGTTTCTGCCTAACAGCCAGCCGAGCGCGATGTGAGTGCGGCCTTTGGTGGATTCTTCCGCCAATGGATAGCTTGCGGTGACTTTCTGCGCCGAGGTATAGCGTTTTTCATCGGGGATCGCCAAACCTGAAACATCAATTGCTTCAAATTCATGCAACGCCCTGTCTTCAAATTTAGCCTGCAAATCTTCGGCGGGCAGATCACCATAAGTGAACATGACAGCATTCGATGGATGATAGTGCAGCGCATGAAACGCTTTCAGTTGTTCCCAGGTCAGATCGGGTATTACAGCAGGATCACCCCCACTATCGTGATGATAGGTAATCGAGGGATACAACGCGTTTGAAAACTGCTTCATTAAGCGCGCAGTCGGCGAGCTATAGGCTCCTTTCATTTCATTAAACACCACACCTTTGTACATAAGTGGTGATTGTGTGTTGCCAGGCTCTGTGAAGTCGAGCCGATGCCCTTCCTGACGGAAATCGAGTTCGTTCAGGCTGGGGAAGAACGTTGCATCAAGGTACACATCCAGCAGGTTATAGAAGTCCTTACGGTTGCGACTGGCAAACGGATAAGCCGTCCAGTCGCTGGCAGTGAAGGCATTCATGAACGTATTTAGTGAACGCCGCAGCATCATGAAAAACGGATCGCGAACCGGGAACCGCTTACTACCACAAAGGGCTGTATGCTCAAGAATGTGGGCGACCCCCGTGGAATCCTGAGGTACCGTTAAGAATGCCACCAAAAAAGCATTTTGATCATCGTCGGCCGCAAGGTGATAGTGCCGCGCACCGGTTTTGATATGGCGATACTCCTGATACTCCATATTCAGCGAATCTATCGGGTAACGACGTAATTCCTCAAAAACGGCAGATCGTGGCATAAAAACTCCATAAATTCGGGTTCAAAATATTGTCGGGACTTCTTTACGACTTTATATGGGCGTGACACAGCTAGCGCAATACTCAGGCCGAATATTTCCTGCACACCCGCTATGTACAGCAATTTCTCAAATCGATTGGCACTGCGCTTTCTGTTCACTTTAGCGGGTTTTAGTTGCCAGAAACAGATTGCTGAATATCCAGCTTTGCAAATTTGGAACTGGCGACGCCCACCAGACCATTGTCATTTCGATAAATAAAGTAGGCCGCCAACTGCTGGTGGTCCGCAGTGCGCAATCCTTCCTCAACTCCCAGCACCATTAACGCTGTTGCCCAGGCATCGGCCTGCATCGCAGTTTCGGCAACCACCGTCACCGCAGCCAGAAGATGAGTTACAGGATACCCGGTACGCGGGTCGATGATGTGCGAATATCGCACTCCGTCCGCTTCAATAAAATTACGGTAATCCCCTGAGGTGGCAACCCCTCCCGCTGTAAGAGTTAGCGCTTTTTTTACCACAATTCCCTCTGCATCCGGCTGTTCAATGCCTATTGTCCAGGGCTTATTGTGTCGATTATTACCGCGCCCGCGTAACTCTCCGCCAATTTCTACCAGATAGTTTTTAAAGCCGTACGTCTCAACAAGATCGGCAATTTTATCAACCGCGTAGCCCTTTGCAATTGCAGACAAATCAATCTGTATCTGTGGTTTAATCTTGCGCAACGAGGGAGGCTCGAGCTGCACTTGAAGTTGTTGATAACCAGTGTGCTCCAGCAGCTTTTCAAGCTCGTTTTCAGGTGGTGGAACGGTGGCGTGTTCGGCTCCAAAGCCCCAGCGCCTCACTAACGGCCCCACGGTAGGATCCAGGGCGCCCCGGCTCTGCCGAGCAACCGACAGCGCATAGTCAGCGACGGTTGCAAAACTGTCGGGCACAGGTGACCACGAGAGGGACTCAGATCGGTTAAACAAACTAATGGCGGAATCAGATTGATACGTGGACATTGCGGAATTTATTTCCCGCAACAGCGTTTCCACCTCAGATGAGATCAGCTTATGTTGATCAGTTTCGTTAAGACGAGGTAATTGCAGTGAGTAAGTGGTTCCCATTGTGGAACCACTGATATCAGGTAATTCGGGCTGGCAAGCGGCCAGGTAGCTGCTGCAGGCAACTGCAAACAACGCAAGATTAAATTTAAACGGAACCATTCACAATGGTACCGCAGCCAACCAGTGCCCGCAGCAAAACACAGCCGGCACTGCCATTTACATGGTGTTGGTTTTGCGGTCCGAATTGATCAGGCCACCAAGGTGGTCTTCAATAGCGCGCCGAACATTACCGGCTTTATCGCCGGTAAACTGCAGCCCGATACCTGGTACGCTGCTGCCACCAGCAGAGGTGATCCAGCAAACCTTGGCTGGCACCGGCCAGCGCTCGGTGTCGTCCATCAGGCCGAACAGCAAAAATACTGAATCACCCAATGTGTATTGCTGTGTGGTGGGGACGAACACACCACCGCCTTCGACAAACGACATGAAGGCCGCCTGCAGTGCACCACGGTCCGTGATGGTGAGGGACACGATGGCTTTGCGATCAGTGGTCATTGCTTATTCTCCGCATGAATTCTGAGTCTGTATATCCGTATATCGGCCAACAATCCCTCTAGCACAGCCTGAGTTTTCAGACTGGCATTATCGAGTCGCAGACCTTGCTGCAACATCTCGAGAGTTTGGCTAAGATATCGACGCTCCACACTGGAGCCTTCAGAAGTCAATCGGCCATCTGCGATAGAAAGTTCAACGTTCTTAACGAGATCTGTGGTCCACTGCATGAAAAGTGTGAGCGACTCGCCAGTGCTGAGTGTGCTGGCTGCGCTGGCAGCCAATGCTGCGGGGTCGCCGTTGTGCTGTACAAAATCAAGCCACAGCGAACGCACAGCGCTGATTTCCGCTAAATCACGCCCGGATCCACCCTCTCTGGCATTGGCGTAAGCCCGAACCGGAGCACCCTGAGCATATTCCAGCGCTGTTTCCGGATCATCGATGTTTTGCTCTCGAAGCCAGGCGATCGCCTGCTCTGCTCGGGGCAGTGGCATCACTACTCGCTGGCAACGACTACGGATTGTGGCTGGGAGTCTGGCCTCCCGATCAGCCAGCAAAAAAAGCGCACATCCCGGGCCGGGTTCTTCGAGTGTTTTCAGCAGTCCATTGGCCGCGGCATTGGTCAGTGTATCTGCCCGATTAATGATTGCCACACGATAGGGGCCATAGGTTTCAGTGAGAGCCAGGCGAACGGCCAGCTTGCGAATTTGGTCCACGCTGATCACGGACGATTTTTCCAGCCAGTCGATCATGGTGATATCCGGGTGGGTGCCTACTGCAGTTAGCGCACATCGATTGCAATCACCGCAGGGCGCGGGTTTAGTGTCATCGGGTTTAGCACATAACAACGCACGAGCAAGCGCCTGCGCAAAAGCCAGTTTACCAACACCCGCCGGCCCGGAGATCAAAGTTGCATGATGCAGCCTGCCGGCATCCGCCGCGCGATTGATCATGGTCCATTGCTGCTCTTGCCACGGATAGGGCCACGGATACGGCGTTTGGTCTGCAGTGCTCATTAGGTACCAGGCCAAAACATGGTTACTGCCCGCTCGCTAGCCATTGTTGTACTAATGGATTGAGAATTTGCTGCATACTCGCACAAACCGCCGGAAAATCTTCATTTGCGTCAATCACCCGAATCCGTTCCGGATACCTGGCGGCACGTTGCAGGTAACCGCTGCGCACCCCCTCAAAAAAAGCATCTCCCTCACTTTCGATTCGATCCAGCGCACGACGTTTTTGTGTGCGGTTATTACTGGTTTCACGACTGGCATCAAGCAATAGTGTTAAGTCGGGCTGCAATCCTTCCTGCACCCATTGTTCTATGGTTTCAATTCGCTCAACGCCTAACTGCCTGCCACTGCCCTGATATGCGTAAGATGCATCAGTAAACCGGTCACATACCACCCAGGCACCACGAGCAAGAGCCGGCTCAATCACACTTTCAATATGTTGTGCCCGCGAGGCGAACATCAATAATAACTCGGCTTTAGCAACCATTGGTTCAGTGGTGCCCAGCAGTACTTCACGCAGTTGTTCACCTAAAGGCGTACCACCTGGCTCACGCGTGCAGCATACTTCCAGACCAGTGGCTTTAATCACTTTTTGTACTTCAGGCAACAAAGTCGATTTACCAACCCCCTCTGACCCTTCCAGGGTAATAAAACGGCCGCGTGTTTGTGTGTTCATGTGATACCAAAAACCGATGAATTTATTTTTTTAAAATGTACTTGCGCACAGCCTTGTTGTGTTCTTCAACAGTATCAGTAAATACATGACCACCTGTACCATCTGCTACAAAAAACAATGCTTTCGTATTAGCCGGGTTAACAGCGGCTTCTATAGATCCGGCGCCGGTCATTGCAATCGGCGTGGGGGGTAAGCCGTCAATCGTGTAAGTGTTATACGGCGTATTGGTTTTTAGATCGCGACGGGTGATGTTGCCATTAAAATTTTTACCGATCCCATAAATGACGGTAGGATCCATTTGCAGTCGCATGCCCTTGCGCAAGCGGCCGACAATGACACCGGATACCATTTCACGCTCAGCGATGACGGAGGTTTCTTTTTCAATGATAGAAGCCGCCACCAGCGCTTCGTAGGCGGTGTCAAAAGGTAAATTCTCTTGCCGTGATGCCCAGGCATCGGCGAGTTTTGCCTGTAATGCATCATGGGCTCTTTTTAGAAATTGCACATCGGTTGTGCCACGCGGAAAATGATAGGTATCAGGTAGAAATTGTCCTTCAGGATGCCCGTCAGCTGCACCGATAAATTTCAACACATCAGCGTCGGCAACATCCTGCATTGTATGTTGCAGTATATCGTTGGCGGCGATCGAATCTCGCAATTGCCAGATATTCCAGCCTTCAAGAATAGTGAATGAGTATTGTTTCTGGCGACTGACCTGAAGCTCTGACAAGAGTTCGATCGGTGTAATCGATGTGGTTAGTGGAAATTCACCGGTTTTAATGCTGCGCGCTGCGCCACTGTAGCGTGCATAGGCTTCCCACCACAACGGCCGCTTTAGCAATCCATTGGCTGCCAGGCCCCTGCCGATCCCACGTATCGTATCACCAGATTTAACCTGCAATTCAAACGCCTGATCATTCTCACTTAAAGGGGAGTGTAAAAAGCGGTGTGCATCATAGGCGACGTAACCTACACCACACACCAACAAGAACAATAGAGAGAAAAATATTTTCACCACATAACCATCATTGAATAGTGAGAGCACACACAGCGGTAGATTCGCACCGAGTGCTCCAGGGTATTTGCAACTGCGCTTATTCGAGCAGAGAGTTAATTTTCATTGAACATATCTGATCAGCTTACACCGGATCGCCCACCGAAGACCAACCAGCGTTAATTCAAACCTGACTGAAAAGCAGCGTGGCGTTGGTACCGCCAAAACCAAACGAGTTTGACAATGCGTGCTTTATTTTCACGTCTCGGGCGACGTGCGGCACGTAATCAAGATCGCAAGCCGGATCTGGATTATCAAGATTTATTGTGGGTGGTACTGATTGATCTCGTAACGCTAGCACGGCAAAAATTGCTTCAATTCCACCAGCTGCACCAAGCAAATGGCCGGTCATAGATTTTGTTGAGCTTATGGCAATTTTGCTGGCAGAATCACCAAAAACAGATTTGATCGCATTGGTTTCAGCGACATCACCCGCACTGGTTGATGTTCCATGGGCATTGATGTAACCCACCTCTTCTGCGGCTAAACCAGCGTCTTTCAAAGCGGCCGCCATGCAGCGCCTGGCGCCATCGCCATTTTCAGCGGGCTGGGTCATATGAAATGCATCACCACTCATACCATAGCCGGTGAGCTCACAGTAAATCCTGGCACCACGTGCTTTGGCATATTCATATTCTTCCAGCACCAATACACCGGCACCGTCGCCCAGAACAAATCCGTCACGGTCTTTATCCCAGGGTCGACTGGCAGCTGCAGGATCATCGTTGCGGGTGGACAACGCCCTGGCCGCACCGAATCCTGCCAGCCCAAGCGGGCAAGTGGCCATCTCGGCACCACCACACACCATCGCGTCGGCATCTCCGTATTTTATTATTCTGAAAGCGTCTCCGATATTGTGCGTACCGGTAGTGCAGGCAGTCGTGATACAAATATTCGGCCCTTGCAGGCCGCGCATAATAGAGAGATTACCAGCGATCATATTGATGATGGTCGATGGCACAAAAAACGGTGACATTTTACGCGGGCCAGACTTTAGCAAAGTACTATGCTGGGTTTCGATGTTGGGCAGGCCGCCAATGCCGGAGCCAATCGCGACTCCGATCCGTTCGGGGTCTTGATCTTCAACATTCAAGCCGGCATCGTCCAGCGCCTGCAAACCAGCGGCTACGCCGAAATGAATAAACACATCCATTTTGCGAGCATCTTTGCGGCTCATGTACTGGGTAACATCGAAATCTTTGACAGATGCAGAAAACCGGGTGGCGTAACCTTCGGTGTCGAAGAGCTCAACAGGAGCCGCACCCGACACCCCGGCCAGGAGGTTTTTCCAGGTTTCGTCTACGGTATTTCCAACCGGAGTAATTGCCCCAAGGCCCGTTACTACGACTCTACGTGTATTCAAAACGGGTGTACTCAAAACGGGGGCTCCCGGCAGATCATTATTGCATGACGCGTGCATTATCTGCGATTAGGTGGCGAGGTTGAGCTTATGCCCATCCTGCAACTTTAATATGGATCAGGCCGGCTGAACGCCGACCCCATTACAACTGATGTTCAACAACGGCGTTTTGCTATCCGAGGTTGGCATTCACATAGTCGACAGCCTGCTGCACTGTGGTAATTTTTTCCGCTTCTTCATCAGGTATCTCACACTCGAACTCTTCTTCAAGAGCCATCACCAGTTCTACGGTATCGAGCGAGTCTGCGCCGAGATCGTCAACAAAAGAAGCAGCACTTGTGACCTCATTGTCCTTGACACCCAGTTGTTCTACGACGATTTTTTTTACGCGTTCTTCGATACTGCTCATATTGCTTGCCCTCCGGGGACCTTATCGTGTTTGTGGCGCTTAGCGGTAGCTAATCCCGCCTATTGTATTAAATCCATGATTCAGACGCCACTGTCTGGACAAATAAATTACGCCCTGTCACGGCCAGTTGCCCCGCTATCAGCGTATGGTGTATGGACATTAGAGATTATTTCAAGGTAAATGGCTGTTGTTAGCTCATGTACATGCCACCGTTAACATGCAGAGTCTGGCCGGTAATATAGTCCGCTTTTGAGGAGGCCAGAAATGCTACCGTATGGGCGATTTCAACGGGATCGCCCAACCGACCCAGCGCGATGCCTTCCTGCAACGCGGCGCGTTGCTCTTCTGGCAAGGCATTGGTCATATCTGAAACGATAAATCCCGGCGCTACCGTGTTAACGGTGATATTCCGAGATCCGACTTCGCGAGCCAAAGATTTTCCAAAACCAATGATACCGGCTTTAGCAGCAGCATAATTACTTTGGCCTGCATTTCCGGTGACACCCACCACCGACGCTATATTGATGATTCTGCCTTTACGCGCTTTCACCATGCCCCGCAGACAAGCTTTGCAGGTATGAAAAATCGACGAAAGATTCGTGGTGAGGATATCCTCCCATTCATCGTCTTTCATTCGCATCAATAAATTATCTCGGGTAATACCGGCGTTATTGACCAGAATCGATACCACACCAAACTCTTTCTTGATCTGATCAATCGTTGCGATGATTTGTTCTTTATCTGCAATATCTAACACCATACCTACGCCGCTGACACCACTGGAGGCGAATCTTTCGGTGATTGCTGTTGCGCCTGCTTCGCTGGTTGCCGTGCCGATCACTATTGCGCCCTGAGCGCCAAGTTCATCAGCAATAGCGGCACCGATTCCACGACTCGCACCTGTGACTAACGCGATTTCATCTTTTAACATTAGCTCGCTTCCTGTTTCATTGCGTCCAGCGCTTTTTCGAGCGACGCCGGGCTTTCAATCGGATAGGCAGTAATCGATTTGTCAATTCGTTTGCAGAGACCTGCTAACACTTTACCGGGCCCCAGTTCGATCAGCGCGGTTATCCCGAGCTCTTTCATTTTTCGAACAGTTGATGTCCAGTGTACGGGATTTACTACGTGTTGCTGCAATGATCCACATAAGGTTTCAAGATCTGCAGGTACCGTGGCATTAGCATTTTGCATAACTGGAATATCCGGCATCCGAAACCCTGCCGCATCGATGGCACTGGCAAGTTCTGGTTGGGCGGGTTGCATCAGCGAACTGTGATTCGGCACAGATACCGGCAAAATCATGGCTTTGCGTGCGCCTTTCTCCTTCGCCACTTCACAAGCGTTTTCGAGTGCTTTTAAGTGTCCTGAAATAACTACCTGTCCGGGTGAATTAAAATTGACGGCTTCTACCACCGCTGTGTCACTGTGCAGCGATTCACACAAAGCGCTAACCGCGTCATCTTCCATGCCCAGCAATGCTGCCATCCCTCCAACACCTGGAGCTACAGCACCGGCCATGAGTTTCCCTCTCAATTGAACCAGTGGCAGAGCTTGTTCAAAACTGATCGCGCCCGCCGCCGCCATTGCGGTATATTCGCCAAGACTATGGCCTGCCATTACCACGGGCATAGGCCCTTCAATTTGTTGCCAGACCCGCCACACTGCATAGCCACTGATAAACATTAGTGGCTGAGTAAAATCCGTTTGACGCAGTTTTTCATCGCTGCCGTTTTGCGATAGGTCCCAGGCATCGTAGCCCAGTAAATCTGAAGCTTGCGCAAATACTTCTGTGATGACAGGGTGTGCTTGTGCAAGGTCTGCCAGCATACCTGGCGATTGAGATCCCTGTCCGGGAAAAACAGCGGCAAGTGTCATGATCGTGGTTCCATAATGATTACCTTTAAGAGATAAGTATTGTTCGGTGCTTCCAATTCAGGACACACGCAATACATCAGTCATATTGTAAAGCCCTGGTGGCTGTTCACTTACCCAGGCTGCTGCGCGCACGGCGCCACGTGCGAAAGTCATTCGATCTGTTGCCTTATGGGTAATTTCAAGTCGTTCACCCTGACCACAAAACATCACGGTATGCTCACCGATAATATCGCCCGCGCGCACCGTAGCAAAACCAATAGTTTGATCTTTGCGTGCACCTGTGATGCCCTCACGAGCATATACGGCACAGGAATTAAGGCTTCTTCCAAGTGCGGTAGCTACCGACTCACCCATACTTAGCGCGGTGCCACTGGGTGCATCGACTTTATGGCGATGGTGCGCTTCAATGACTTCGATATCGTATTGATCCCCGAGTACTTTCGCAGCATGAGCCAGTAATTCAAGGCTAAGGGTTACTCCGACACTGTAGTTACTTGCATAAACAATCGCGGTATTGTTTGCCGCTTCCCTTAAGAGATTTTTATCTTCTTCGGTCAGACCGGTTGTGCCAATAACCAGATTCACTTTGTTGGCAGCAGCATGTGCCAACAGGTTTCGAGTATTAGCCGGGCTGGTAAAATCAATAATCGTCGTGGCTGTCGGATCAGCAGCAGCAATATCAGCCACCAGGTTAAAGCCAAGCTTTTCACTGCTGACCAGTAGTCCAGCATCGACACCAAGGGCTTCAGAGTCCGGATGCTCAGTGGCACCACAAAGCACGAGGTCATCTCTCTCGAGGGTCGCGAGCATGAGTTGACGACCCATCCGCCCTGCCGCGCCTGCTACCGCTATTCTCGACATTAATTTTTTCCGGTTTGGCCGCTTTTGAGACACAGGAATATATCACACGCAGCACTGTAACCGAGCATCACGATAAGTCTCCAATCAAAGCCTGCAAACCGGCGGCGTCGATAATCGGTACCGCAAGTTTTTCGGCCTTGCTTAATTTTGAACCAGCAGCCTCACCGCAAATTAATGCGGTGGTTTTTTTTGATACCGAGCCTGTGACCTTGCCCCCTCTCGCAACAAGTCTGGCGGCTATTTCATCACGGCCAATGCCTTCAAATTTACCAGTGATCACATAGGTATTCCCCGTCAAATCCCCATCTGTTTTATCTGCCTGAGCCAATTGATCTGTAAGATTCGGCCATTCAACACCCAACTGCCGCAGCTCTCTTATTTCATTACTGTTATCGTTGTTACTGAAAAAACCAACGATAAGTTCTGCCATTTTATGACCTACACCTTCAACAGTGGAACTGCCTTTCGATTGAATATCGTTAAGGGTAAGCTCACGCAACATTGCCGGGTTAGACGCTTTTTGCAACAACTGATCAACTTGCCTCTCATTGATTCTGGACAAATTATTCAGTAACCATTGCTTCATTTCAGGACCATCCGGCAAATCTCTTTCGGACTGAAGTTTGTCCACTATCGATTGTGCACCGACCTTGCCGACGCCTTCGATTCCGGTCGGCGTGAAGTACCCGACTGATGCTTGCATCAATGACTCTATCTGGCCAAAGTGCATCGCCAGTTGCTGAGCAGTAGTTTCACCGACTTCGGGAATTCCCAGTGCGTAGAGGAATTTTCCCAACGATGTCTTTTTACTTTGTTCAATGGCGTCAATCAGGTTATCCGCTGATTTTTCAGCGATCAGATCAAGATCCAGCAGTTGTGCTTTGGTTAACTTGTAAAGATCACTCGGACGCTCAACAAGTTCACGATCGACAAGCTGCTCAATGACTTTTTCACCCAGACCATCAATATTCATTGCCTTGCGCGCGACAAAGTGTTTTAGCGCTTCACGACGCTGTGCCGTACAGTTAAATCCGCCGGAGCATTTAGCCACCGCCACATCCGTACTGACCACAACAGTTGAGTCACACACCGGACAAGTTTCAGGCAAGCAAATTTCCTCAGCATCACCCGGTCTTTTGGACTCCACCGCACTGACTACCTCTGGAATAACATCTCCCGCACGTCGCACCACCACAGTATCGCCAACCATGATGCCTTTGCGCGCAACTTCATCCATATTGTGCAGGGTAGCATTGCTTACATTAGCACCTCCCACAAATACAGGCTCCAACCGTGCTACAGGGGTTAATGCACCGGTACGCCCTACCTGAAAATCCACAGACAACAGTTTGGTGACGGCTTCTTCGGCAGGGAATTTATAAGCGACAGCCCAACGCGGGGCTCGTGATACAAAACCCAATTGCTGCTGGTAGTCAAAGCGATTAACTTTAAATACAACGCCGTCAATTTCAAAATCCATTGCCGATCTTTGCTTGAGGATACTAGCGTAGTATTCCTGGCAACTTGCTATTCCATCGAGCTTCGCACTGACATTGCTGATGGGGAAACCCATGGTGCCGAACCACTGCAGCATGTCCCAGTGTGTATCCGGTGTTTCTCCCTCGAGCTCCAGAAGCCCCATTGAGTAAATAGTTATTTGCAGCGGCCGTGACGCGGTAATTGAAGAATCCAGCAATCGCAAACTTCCTGCTGCCGCGTTGCGTGGATTAACAAAAACTTTTTC
>CAZNOB010000112.1:0-16754 GCA_964574535.1 uncultured Granulosicoccaceae bacterium
CGGAAGTGAACACGACATTTGCGTCATTCACGCCGTCATAGAAAATTACAAGATCGGGTATATGTTCTTTTTGAATTTCGGCAATTAAGGCAATAAGGCCTTGTGTTGATGTCCAGGCGGACTCAGCAAAATTAATAACACAGGCACTGCTTTCGAGTTTGCGTTCGATCTCCTGCAGCAGATAGCTCGGTATAGTGCTTGTGTCCGGTGCTCCTTCGCCCCACATTGCGGAGCCGCCGAACATGAAAACGGTTTTCTTTGCCGAGGCACAGTCTGAATGAGGCGTTGCGCGCAGCCCGTTTTCATTAACATTAATAAACCGGCCATTGAATTCGCTGCGTCGCCATATTGTATGTGGCCGATAGGAACGCTTTATCGAGCCAAACTCCTGCCAGTATTGTTCTGACCAGGCCTGACTTTCGTAGTAGGGTAGTTGTGTCCTCACATCCTGTTGATCAGGACCTGCCGTGACAATACGAGCAACTAACTCGATGAACACAATGCAAATTAGCGAATTGATGAGAATGGTTGAGACATTACTGTAAAAGGAAGTGGCGCCCTTTACATCGTGCGAATTATTTTTATCCACGGGAATACTGACTTAGGGTTGAAATACGGCGTGTTCACAGATTACATAACGAAAAACATTATCACGAATTTTTAACAGCGGCAACCTATCCAGCGACATCCAGACAGAACACCTGCTCCGGACGAAAATCACTGATTTCAATACATGATTTGCAGCGATTATGGGGAGCGGCCGGTGCATTTGCCTTTCCCACAAAGACAGGGTCTGTGAACGTATCAATTTACTCAATGTTTGTACCGCTAAACTTCTGAGAGGCAGGAGACTTACCAGACTGAGCTATGATTAATTCCTAAGTCCACTACGAATCATAATAGATTGATTAAATCATTTATCAAAAGAACAACTTTATTTGGGATTTATCCAGTATCGCAAGTCAACCTCTGCACCAACAAGGCTTGACTTTGACAACCCATGGACTTTCCAGCGGCCAGTTGATTGCCAGGGATAAGGTCAGGCCATGGCCGAAGATTGCACATATCACCTGGCCTCATCACTATAAAAAGTAATGACACTATGCTCGCGCTCCTTTGACAAAGGCGACATATAACGATACAACAGAGCGATGGAGTAGTAACAACCTATTCAACTCCAACAGGTATTTAGTCTGTGAATACATATGATTATATTGTTGTAGGAGGCGGATCTTCCGGTGCTGTCGTAGCCTCACGATTAGCGAATGAAGGTCAATTCAGGGTACTGCTGCTTGAAGCAGGTTATTCGCATCATCATCCACTACTGGATATGCCGCCGGGCATCTTTAAGATGATCAACGGCTCTAAATTCATGCTTTATCACCAAACCACTCCGCAGGCTCACCTTGACGGCAGGGTGCATGATATCCCTCAGGGTAATGTTCTGGGTGGCGGGTCGTCCGTTAATGCGCAAGTCTACATGCGCGGCAGACCATCCGATTATGATGCATGGAACGACATCCTGAGAGTCAACAATGATACCGTTGGCTGGGGCTGGCAAGACGTACTGCCTCATTTTCGCGGCATGGAAGACAACAACCGTCTGCAAAATGACTTACATGGTGTAGGTGGCGCGGTCAAAGTGTCTGACCCCGGCCACATCAACGAGATCTCGCGCTGGTTTGTGCAATCAGTACAGGCTAAAGGGGAGGCTTTTAATCCTGACTTTAACGGGGCATCTCAGCGTGGGGTTGGTTTCTACCAGTTTACCAATCGAGCAGGCAAAAGAAGCTCTTCCGCGTATGCGTTTCTCGAACCGCAGCAGAAAAACCAAAACCTAACCGTAAAGCTGCACTCTCCGATGCAGAAAATTTTATTCAACAACGCTAAAGCAAGCGGCGTTGTTTACAAAGACAAGGCAGGTGTAGAACATACCGCACATGCGAGCAGCGAAGTCATTATTACCAGCGGTGCACTGGTTACACCCAAGTTGCTTATGTTGTCAGGCATTGGTCCTGCAGATCATCTAAGAGAGCACAATATCGACGTGAAAGTTGATCTACCAGGTGTTGGCCAGAACCTTATAGATCATCCCGAAGTACCGATGACAGCTATTGCCAATGGCCCTTACGGCTACTTTAAGCAGGGCAATGGCTGGCGTATGATTCGAAACGGTTTACAACTCAAGCTATTTGGATCAGGCCCGGTCACGTCAGCAGGTGTTGAAGCTGGTGCGTTTATCAATCCGGTTGAGCCAGATTCACCACCAAGCATTCAGGCCTTTTGTGTACCGATGCTCTACCTCGACAGAGACTCTCAGGATTTGATTGAAGACAACTATGGCGTGTCCATAACAACGGTTGTGGTTAAACCCAAATCCAGAGGCGAGGTAAAGCTCGCATCGAATGATCCCTCGGTTATGCCTCTGGTAAGTCCAAACCTGCTAAAACATGAAGATGACATGCAAATGATGATGGCCGGGCAGCGCTACTTTATGGAAGTAATGCAAACGAATCCACTCGCCGGAAAGATTAAAAATATGGCTATTCCGTCAACCAGCAAGTTGAGTGATGATGAACTCAGAACTCACTGCAAGCGATTTGTAAAAACAAACTACCACCCGGCAGGAACCGCCTGTATGGGAGCTGACGATAACCCAATGGCAGTGCTGGATGCGAAACTTCGTGTGCGTGGCGTGACCGGACTTCGCGTATGCGATATGTCAGCCGTGCCGGACATTAACGCTGGCAACACCAACGCGCCAGCAATGATGCTCGGCGATCGATGCGCTGACTTTATATTGGAAGACGCCAGGGTGGCTGTCCGGGAATGAGTGATCTACATCGGATGCGATTTTTTAGCCAGCCACCCGGCTGGCAACAATTCATTAAATTCACGCAGACATAATCAACCATAAACAGGAGTTTGAAATGGCGAAGAAAGAAAATTTACTGGATCGATTCAGACTTGATGGCAAGGTGGCCCTTATTACAGGTGGAACCCGCGGTATCGGCCACGCTATAGCAAGAGCCCTCGGAGACGCTGGTGCGAGACTTTTCATCAGCGGGCGCAGTGAAGGCACAGAGGCTGCCAAAGAACTGTGTGATCTGGGCTATAACGCCACATACATCGCCGGTGATTTAACTGACCCATCAGCGCCTGCTGCTATTGTTGCAAATTTACTGGAGCAGTCCGGACAACTTGATATTCTTGTCAACAATGCCGGTATCGCCATTCACGGTGCAACAGCAGAGTTCGCAGAAGACGACTGGGAGCGTCTGATATCGATAAATATCAGTGCAGTGTTTAGATGTTGCCGCGAAGTTATACCCACCATGCAAGCACAGGGAGGTGGTGCTATTGTTAACATTGGATCCATATCCGGCATCGCTTCAAACATCCCTCAGAATCAGGTAGCCTACAACAGCTCAAAGGCAGCTGTTCACATGATGACCAGGAGCCTGGCAAGCGAACTGGCACTTGATAACATCCGGGTGAATGCAATTGCACCGGGATATATTCAGACTGACATGACCCAGGGCGGTATCGATAATCCCGAGTGGTTTCCTGTCTGGAAAGAGATGACGCCCATGCAACGGGTGGGTCAGCCAGAAGAAGTAGCAATGGCCGCGCTTTTTCTTGCTTCACCCGCCTCGAGCTACGTAACCGGTGATATTCTGATTGCCGATGGGGGATACACCACACGGTGACAAAGTATCAGGCAATGTGCAGTGGGCATGCAATTATGGATTACAGATACCGTTATTTAGCAACTTTCCAAACACTGTACAGCCCCGGGAGTTAAGCGATCGTCCAAGTGTTTCGAGCAATCGTCGACCCGCAAACAGCGGCTGGAAGCTTCTGCCAAATTTTACCTAAGTGTCTCCCTCGTTTTCGTAAGGCTGACCACAACAATGGTGATATATTACTGCGTAGCTCCTCCCAACAGACAAATTCGCAATGATGATCAACAGGATCGTGCAAAAACATCCCGACCGCGGGACCCGTGAATTCGAACTGGTAGACGATGCGATCGAATACCGCATCAAAAGTCAGTTTGGTGACGAAGAACTATCAGTCGTTCTGTCGGTATTAGCGCCCGAGCCTGTTATAGAAGGGTCGATGATGTATTTTCTTAGCGAAGTAAATCGCGAAGCGCTGATCAAGTTATTTATCGATCTTCCAGATGCAGAGACATTTACGAAGTTTGTGAGCACAGTACAGCAGCGCATCAGGGAAGAGGATTTCGGTAAGCTTGATCCGGATAACCGTGAATCCGAGATCACATGTGAACAGGTCGACACCACCGTTCGCATGCTGGAAACTTATATCGACCCAACAAGCATTGAAGAGTTGCTCTCTGCGCTGCGTCGCCTGTCTGAAGCGCCGGACAATCGACAATGGCTTGACGAGGTCGTGCAAGCATTCAATGCCCTGGGCTTGCAGCAGGGCTCGGTACTGACCTATGCACCGTTCTTTAATACACTGCTTTCAAGCACAGACCCGGGTAAATTAAGCTGACAACTGACAATACGGGTTATGATTTTCGAGATAAGCCCATGACAGCAAAGGTTGAGATTTACGGGACCAGCTTCTGTCGACATTGCCTGGCGGCGCGACGGTTGCTGGATACAAGACAAATCACCTACACCGAATACCTCATTGATTTGATGCCGCTTGAACGCGCCGAGATGCTGCGCCGCTGCGGGCGCAAGAAAGTGCCGCAGATATTGATTAATAACACACCAATCGGCGGGGACGAGGAACTGATGGTACTGGATGCCAGTGGCGAGCTGGATCGACTATTGACATAGAATTAAATGGACAGCCTGTTTTTCAGCACAGGCTATTTTGAAGCATATCTATTTTCAATGATTTATCTTTGCTAAAAAACCAACACCCAGATTTAACGATGCGACTCTACCGATTGAAGCACGACAGAGACACCAACGCGTTCAGCTTCTACTCACCCATGAAATTGTGACGGGCTCAATGATTTACTTTGACCAACAAAACCTGGAAACCCCAGCCTTCATGATTCACATTACAGAAACAAAAAGCCCCGATTATTCAAGAAATATTGCAAAGAAAACAATTGAATCATACTGTCAGCGTGAAAGCGCTAGAGAGTTCCCTGACGCCAACCCGATGGTAACAACCAACACGACAAACCAATCCGCCGGACAAGAGTTCTTTTGGAGTGGCTCAAGTATTGAGCTCGATCACAACGGCATTGAACACAATGAGTTCCAGCATATTTTTTAACACGGGTCTTATATCGTTAGCATTGTTAGTCAAACTAACCTGGCAGTAAGTAAACAGGCATTTGAAACACTACAGGCATTGCTCAACTCTCGAGAAAATAAACATCTCGCGGGGCTAACGATCTATAATCAACACGCTATTTTCACTTAAAACGATATATCTTTAAACGCTCTGGTCTGGGCCACCAAAGCAACTTCTGTGGGCAACCGCTCCATGGACGACGCACCATAAAAACCGTGACAGTTTTTTGTACGCTTTAATATGTACTCAGCATCTTCCGGCATTGATATCGGGCCGCCATGGCATAGCACAATGATGTCCGGGTTAACGGCAAGTGCTGCTGCTGACCAATCGTCGATTTTACCCACACATTCGTCAAGGGTTAATGCCGTGTCGGCACCAATAGCACCGCCTGTAGTGAGCCCCAGATGACAGACTACGATATCTGCACCGGCATCTGCCATGGCTGCGGCATCATCTGTTGAAAACACATAAGGTGTAGTAAGCATGTCCTTTTGAGATGCTAGTCGAATGACCTCTATCTCTTGCGCAAATGACATGCCTGTCTCTTCGAGGTTTGCACGAAAAGTACCGTCTATCAAACCCACCGTTGGAAAGTTCTGAATGCCTGAAAAACCAAGCCGCGTGAGATCGTCAAGGAACATATCAAAATTGCAAAATGGATCAGTGCCATTTACACCCGCCAGAACAGGAGTGGATTCGGTCACAGGTATAACTTCGTTCGCCATCTCTTTTACGATTTCGTTGGCATTTCCATAAGCCAATAAGCCCGACAATGACCCACGTCCGGCCATGCGGTAGCGGCCTGAATTATAAATTACGATCAGGTCGATGCCGCCTTGCTCTTCACACTTTGCGGACAGACCGGTGCCAGCACCACCACCAACAATGGGGATACCATCAGCCTTCATTTGGTTGAATTTAGTTTTCAACTCTTGTCTCGAAAATCTGGGCATTACTGTATCCTTTAATTTGCTATTTCACGCAATGAGTCTGCGGCATAGGCGGCGAACTCAACATCATTTATGTGGTGTGGCAGGCGAATAAGCTGACGATTATCACTGCCATCAAAGTGCATTTCAATCGAGGAATAAAGCGCCTCGCGTGCTTCCAGGTCACAAAACGGAGCATCTGTGGCATCAAGCGCGGAAACACCGCCCTCTGGCAATAAAAATCGAACTGGTCCTTGCATTTCATTCAAACGAAGTGCGATCCATTCACCCATTTTAATATTTTCATCTTTGGTGGTACGCATGAGCGTCGTCAGTGGATTGTGCTCATAGAACAAGCGATCTTTAAAGCGTTCAGGCACTGTTTCAGGCGCACCAAAGTTAACCATGTCTAACGCACCTACGGAACCCACATAGGGTACTTTTTGTCGAATAATAGCGCCGAAGCGATCTTCGTCTGCTGCAAATACGCCACCAAACATCATATCGCATACTTCGGTTGTCGTAAGATCAACAACCGCACTAAGAAGGCCGCTGTCGACCAGTTTTTCCATTGAACGACCGCCAACACCTGTCGCATGGAAAACGAAGCATTCCCAGGTATTGCTCAGGTGTGCAGAGATTGCCTGTACAGCAGGCGTAGTAACACCAAACATCATTAAGCCAAGCCCTGGCTTGCTGTCAGCCTGACCTGAGTCTGGTGTAAATTTCAGCATGCCGGCAAGGGCCGAAGCAGCATTACCCAACACCTGTAAAGATATTCGATTCAAACCCTGCACATCGGTAACTGAATACATCATCATGATATCAGCCGGTCCAACGTAGGGACTAACGTCTCCCGACGCCACAGTCGATACCATTACCTTGGCAGTCCCGATAGGCAGAGCACGCATAGCAGGCGCAGACAGTGCGGTACCGCCAGTTCCACCTGCCGAAATCAATCCACCGATATTGGATTGGTTTTTAATCACCCATTGCTCAAATGCTCTTGACATACCAGCAACCGCTGTACCTCGATCACCGGTAAAAACCGCAGATTCACCGTCCGGGTGGCAAGCTGCTATTTCTGCTGCAGATACATCCGTATTTGACGACTTTTTAGAGGTTGATAGATCAATAGTTGAAACCGGCACACCACAAGCCGCTATATGCTCTGCCATGTACGTCAGCTCTGCTGCTTTGGTATCAAAGGTTCCTGCCACAAATGCAATTGGTTTACTCAAAATTAAATCCCCCTTCTTTAATTCAAATCTGTTCTTAATTAGCTACAGCTGTGTTAATTCGCATTTTTCACGAAATTGACGGCATCTCACTTCATCTTGTGATTCCACAGAATTTTTTGCTTTTGCAAATATCAATAGTTATTCGACGCAAGAATAAAATTCACTGTGAAAACAAAACCCTGCACGATATGAACGCCAATTCTTTGAGTAATCCGGCTTACCAAAACAACTATTTAATTCTGTTCGCACTTCCAGTTTACCGGATAGTTCTGATCATGACTCAATAGTCGGTGAACCATCGTTACAGAATATTTTAGTGAAATCAATCCAGCTATTCGTGCCGGGGTACTGCCTTCATCAAAAAGATAAGCATTTATGTAGATCTCACGCGGGGCCGCGTCATGGACGGTTTCTTGTCAGCGTAATATCTACTCAAGAAATGGCGAAACGAGGTAAACCTGTCAGGGCACTACTGAATTTTTATAAATGACTCAGCCAGAAGCTTTGGTAGTAACAGGTGGAATCGCAAGATTTTTATAATGCTTGATCTTGTCTAGTGTACAACGCGGTACTGAATACGGCATTAGACCATCCCTGCCAACAAAGCTGTTCGCCCCGCAATTGAGAGCGAACATGCATCCAATACTAAAGTGGCGTTTTTATCTTGATGGCACAGTCACCTGCTATTGCGCTTATTCCTGCAACACACGAAAACCAATGCCATCAGAGATTGTCGTTGTACGCAGGTTGTTGCGAACAGCTGAACGAATATTTCGCGCTACAGTATTCCAGGGGCCGCCTCTAAGCACCCGTGTTCCCTGACTTCCCGCTTCGCAAGTCTGCGGTGCATTCGGAGATCTGTAGTCACCAACGAATGTGCTGCATGTCCACTCTTGAACGTTACCGTGCATGTCAAATAGCCCAAAGGCGTTCGGTGGAAAAGACCCGACTGGCAGTGTCTGCCCACGAAACTCTCCAGGTGGTGAGCCATTGTACGATTGGCGCGCATTAAAGTTCGCCTGATCCGATGTAATAATTTGTCCGGTATGAAACGGTGTTGTGGTGCCTGCTTTTACTGCGTACTCCCACTCAGCTTCAGTTGGCAGGCGATAGCTCTGGCCGGTTAGCCTGGACAACCAGATGGTATATGCAGTCGCATCATTCCAGTCAACATTGATAACGGGATGCTCCCCACGCCCGAATCCGCTGTCGTCAGGCAGCGGCTGCCCGGTATCGATTGCATAAGCATCGTACTGATCAAAGGTGACTTCAGATATACCTAAACGAAAACCTTCAACACATATGTTTAGCTGAGGACTTTCATCGGTGCTTCTGAGGGGCTCGTCCAGTGGACTGCCAATATCAAAACAACCGGCTTCAATGTCGACCATTTCAGGCAACGGGAATGCCGGAGCAGGAATGGTGCTGTTGTCAGCATCGTCTTCAATGCCAATCACAAGATCGCCATCATCGTTGAGCGACAGACTGATATTAATATCTTCGCCACCAGCTAGATCGTTCTGGATGCTTTCCAGCGAATCAGCTCCACAACCGGCAAGCGTTAGAAAGACTGTTGCGCCTGCCACCACACGTGGAACAGTGCTGTCACGTCTGCTAAAAAATTGATACATCGAAACACTCCTCAATTAGCATACACTCATTTGTCATGACACTTTAAATCATATGTACGCTGGAGACAATAGGTCAGTCGACACTTACGGATCTTTCATCTATTAGATTTTCGAAGGCCTGATTTTGTGTGTTTTAAGTCTATTCGGCGATAGACAAAGGGCATCCGTTAAGCTCGATAACCAGACGAGAAGCGCAAAGTACTCGATCTTTTAATATTTACCCTGGTGTTTACCAGCCAGATCCTGAAGTCCCCGGCAGTGGTCCTTCAGACCAGAATCGAGGGGTGATTAGAGACATATCCACAATCTGCCGCAACACCTTGTCATCGCTTTCGAGTGATATCGCTTCAAGACATAAGATAAGTTGCCCGGACTTCGTTTCCTCCCAGAACCATTTGCCAAGCTGTTCAATGTTGTCAATGTCGTCCCGGTGCGTTCGTGCTTCTGTGTAATAGGCAGTGAGGTCCTCAACAACCAGCTTAAGCAACGGAATAGCAGGCAACCCTTTCCTTGGGCTTTTAGGTTTGTGGCCTTTCACGAATTCTGCGATGTAGGGAGCAAACTCTTTGATGGCGAGTTCACTGGCACCAACCGTGGTTCGTCCACGCGCCGCTACGGCAGCGTCGTAGGCAGAGCGCAACAGGGCAACCTCTGCCTGCACTTGTTTCAACAATACATCTACATCACTAATATCATCCACAGCCAGCACCAATTCAACCGGGAGTGCGTAACCCATCCTGCCACCTGTCACTGGAATGGATTCTGGATATTCTTCGAGCACCGGACCAGCCTTTGCGTCAAATAACGCGAACGCTGCGCGGATTACGTTTGACTGAAAAACGGAATCGTTTGGTTTGCCAAAGGGCCGACCCATAGGGAAATCCAGAAAGAGCGCACGAGGCGGTTTTATTGCATCGATATGCTCACGAACAAAACCAACCAGAACTGTGGCAAAACCCGCTGCTTCAAAATAAAAGGCAAGCACGCACACGGCGCGCGTACAGAATGGTCAAACCGGGGCCAGCAAAACAGTATTAACACCGTCGCGCTTCATGCGCTCTGAAACTTCGTGAGCAGATTTTTCCATGTCACGTGGATTAGCTGCACCCATGAAGGCATAGTGCTCATCAGCGACCGAACCAATTTCACCGGTCTTAGACATTTCATCAAGCCGGTCAAAAGGCATGACAGTATTAACATCTTGCTGCCAGGCAGTACGATCGAACTCAACAGCGACGTGAGTCATCACCAGATCACGATCATGCTTGCCTATCACTCTATAATCACGAGCTAACCAGGAAAACGGTTTTTCTCCTCGCCTTGAAACCCCGGCGGTAGAAACAACTGCAACGCGCCTCTCACTCATCGGCACTGGTGGCGTCCACCGGAACTGTTCAAATTCCGGCATCTCAAGCTCCGAAATGAAACCGCGCCCGACAGCAGGCATCTCTGTTATTTTCACCATTATCGTTGTCTTCTCCCGGAACCAGTTGACGAGGCTAAACAATGCGCTGTTTAGCTGTCAAGCTTGTCCTGAATTCTTATACGATAGGGAGGCCTGTCTGGCGCTATTGATTCGGGACGCTGAATCCTCATAAATAATGCAGATTTAAGTACAATTTTTTTAAGTGACCCTCAATTGAATTGAGTATAATCAAGACTTACTACTAACAAGTTAACGCCTTAAACACGCTGCCGGCTATTATTTTCGTGGCACTTTGTTAACCAGGAGAAAGATACATGCCCGTCATACGTATTGAAGTGCCGGAGGGCACCCCACTGGAGACAAAACGCCGAATCAGAGAAGGCGCTAAGCAGGCAGTCCTCGACACACTGGCACCCAAAGAAACCAAGTACGACTATGTGGCAGTACGCGAGGTTTTTGGTGAAATTGGTGATGGTGTTCCTTTAGTCACAGTCGACCTGCGTCCAGGAAGAGAGCCAGAGCGGAAGAAGGCACTCGCGAATGCCATAGCGAAGTTATTAAAACTAGAACTCGATGTTGATGCCAACGACATCTATGTACTCTACAGGGAAAATCCGGCCGAAAACCATTATTGTGGAGGAACCCCATTAGCGCCATGGGTTCCGGCAAGTGAACTCGATGATTAGTAATTAACCACACAACTGGCCCAAAGATGCAGTGCCTGAAAATGGTGCGTTAGGAATTAAAATGAACGCACTTCCGTATTTGAAAGAGATTTCCTTAAAAGATGAAGTCATTGAGAATATGAATGACTATCCATTCTCAATTCCTGCAGTAAGAAACCTGGGGAAGATTCGTTTTAAGTCTGACGTGACCTTTATCGTCGGGGAAAACGGAACTGGGAAATCAACACTAATTGAAGCAATTGCTGTTGCACTTGGTTTTAATCCGGAAGGTGGAACGAAAAACTTCAATTTCGATACACATGCCTCTCACTCATCATTATTCAAGCATTTGCGCCTATCCAGGTCTCATGTAAAGCCAAAGGATGGCTTTTTTCTTCGGGCTGAGAGTTATTTTAATGTTGCAACGAATATTGAGGCACTGGACAAAGAACCCGATTACGGCTTAGGCCTGCCTCCCGTTATAGATTCATACGGTGGTGTATCTTTGCACGAACAATCGCACGGGGAGTCATTTCTTTCTCTGATGTTACACCGTTTTGGCGGAAACGGAATCTACTTGCTTGATGAACCGGAAGCGGCATTATCACCAATGAGGCAACTGGTCGTTCTCAGTAGAATGAAACAACTTATTGATAAATCGTCGCAGTTTATAATCGCCACTCACTCTCCCATGCTACTCGCCTATCCGAATGCGCTTATCCTTAAAGTCGACGAGTCGGGAATCAACGAAGTAAAATACAAAGAAACAGAACACTACACCGTCACAAGATCTTTTTTGGAAAACCCTGAAAAAATGCTTAAGGAACTGTTTCTAGACTAACAGAATGACCATTATCAAAACCAGAGCATTGCAAATGGACATAAAAATAGAAGAGCACCATGGATTCAATGAAGGACTTGCAGGGATCATTCACGCTCTTGAGTCTGAGATTTTTAAAGAACCATATACAAAAGAAAAAATAAGAAGAGAAAGTTCAGTGAAGCCCAATCTAATAACGCTGGTAGCTTCAATACATGGAGAGCCTGCTGGATACAAAGTCGGATATGAAATGACCTCCCGCTTGTTTTACAGCTGGATAGGAGGCGTACTATTGAAGTATCGAGGCAATGGAATCGCGCGGAAATTGATTTCCCATCAGCACGCAATCGTCAAAGAGCAGGGATACAAAATTGTAAGAACACACACCGAGAATAAGTACCGGGAAATGCTGTTATTAAATATACGGACTGGATTCGATGTGGTGGGTGTAATGAATGACAGCACCAAGCCGAAATCAATCATTGTCCTGGACAAGATACTTGGTAGCACACAATAAAGCAGAACAAAGATTGAAGTCAGTTTTCCAGCCCTTGCATGGCAACAGAAGAAACACATCCTCCCCACACCAATACGCAAAGCCTGCGACAGTTTTCTTCAATGAAATTCCCCGTCACAATTCAATTACTTGCAAACGAAAAACCACGTAGATTCACACTTAACTCATAGATAGGTGTAGATTCTCTGCCTATTGCCGACACTCCGCGTTCCGTTAGTTAATCGCTGTTCCAGGAAGCTGAATTACTTAAGGCAAGGGTGGCACATCATGCGCAAGCACTTTAGTGCGGGTGTTTTTTTGGTTTTATCAGTGGTGTGCGCCAATGTCCATGGCAGCGTGATGCTGGGTGCTTTCGTACCGGGCAATGGCTGGAAACAGGAAAATATTTATTCGCTAAACGATCAACTGCACAAGAAGTTGTCTTTCATTAATTTGTTTTCTTCGTTTACGGAAGGTTGGGATCAGCTCTACTGGCAAACCAGTAAAGTCAACAGTGCTGGCATGGTTCCTATGATTACCTGGATGCCGATTGACCAGACCCGTAAAGAAGTTAATATACTTCCTGAAATTACTGAAGGCCTTTGGGATGATTATCTGATTGAATGGTGCAATCGCTTTAAAGCCTGGCGCAACAATTACGCACAGGGATCCAGGCCCGATATTCTACTGAGATTTGGTCACGAGTTTAACGGCAACTGGTATTCATATAGTGACTCCCCGGATGCTTACAAACAAGCATACCGTCATATTCATAAGCTCTTCAATGAGCACGGAGCCAATCAATTTATCGAATGGGTATGGTCTGCCAACAACCTTAATATTGACACTGTCAATGACATCACGCGCTACTATCCCGGTGATGTTTTTGTCGACTGGACTTCTATTGATGGTTATAACTGGGGCACCAACTATAGTTGGACAAGTTGGGAGAGTTTCACAGAGGTATATGCCAACACCTATAATACGCTGGTGAAAAATTACCCTGACAAGCCCATCCTGATCGCAGAGTATGGTAGTACAGAACCGACAGATGTTCCCGATAGTGAATGGGGGCAAGACGGTGATGATTCAGATGTCAATGAAAATAAAGATATCTGGTTTCTAAATATGCTGGTTACGTTAGAAGAAGACTTTCCAGCGATTCGAGCAATCGGTCTGTTTAACATTAACAAGGAGCTGGACTGGGCGATTACAGAAACTGAAAACACCGGCCTGACTGGCATGAACCTCGGCCTTACCAGTGACTATTTTGTCTCTGAATATATTGCAGCCCCCAACAACAATGAACCCGATGCAGAAGATCCGGCCAATCAGGATGATAATAGCAATCGCTCTACAGAGCCTCCTATTGCCTATGCGCGCGACCGCACTTCAGCTGAATCGGCAGAACAGCTAAAACTTGCACATAGCCGTGCGCTTCCACCCGTTGAAACAGACAAAGTCGAGAGAGCGAGGCAAGGTTTTTTAAATATGAGCGCAGCTGGAAGGGCTCAACTTAGAGAGTTAAAGCTCTCTGTGCTTGATGGGCAGTAAGACACACATTCTTCAATTTAAACACAAGTAAATGTATCTATCGATTCGAACTGCCCCAACCTCAAACGGCATGACTGTCAGATTAAACTGACGCCAGGTTGTGACTCAGTGAGCACCCACTGATACACTGCAATTTAACAACCTGTGTTACAACAACGGCCTGCCATGACCACTATCCAGACGCGCTGGGACAACTCCGCTTTTTACACAAACAGTGAAGATCCGCAGATCTCACAAAATGTCGCAAGTATGGAGCGGGAAATCACCAAACTCGCCAGTCGGTGCGAACATTTCTCACTATGGATTGATGCTCAACCACCCAGTCCAGCCGACTATGCAGACGTGATCAGGCGCCTGGCCACCTGTTACACCCATGAAGTTACCATTGGCCGACAATTTCGCAACACTTCCATGTTTGTACAAAGCTGTTTAAGCGTTAACGCACGTGACACCGCCGCCACCACCTGGCTTCCCACGCTGCAACAGCTGGGCGCCAGGCTCAGCAGTGCGACACAACCTATGTACGGGTTTCTCGCTCGCGCTAATCCAGACCTCATTGATTCTGTAATCACGCACAACACTCTGAGCGACCTGGAATTCAGACTACGACAAATGCGCTCGATGAGTGACCAGCTTCTACCGGTGGCACAAGAGCAACAGCTAATGAGAATGGCGGTTACCGGCTTACATGGCTGGGGTAATCTGTATAAAAATCTGGCTGGTACTCTACAGTGCACGGTCGACAATAAATTGATCGGGCTGGCCAATGCTGCCAATCACTTGAGCTCAAACGACCGCTCAAAACGCGAGAGCGCCTGGCGTGGTATCAATGACGCATGGATCGGGCAAGAGCAGGCAGTTGCCGCAATACTGAATAACATCAACGGCTGGCGCATCGAAGAGTCTGCCAGCAGATCACATACGCGCTCACTTGATGCGCTCGACCGCAGCTGTCACACCAGTCGCATCACCCGTCAGACACTGGATACCATGATGGATGTCACCTACCAGCGTCGCAGCCTGCCGCAACGTGCATTAGGCACGATGGCCAAAGCTTTGGGTATCGACACGCTTGGCCCCTGGGACCTCATGGCCCCTGCACCAATACAGGCCAGTAAAGCAATTGAATTTGCAGATGCAATTAAAATTATTGCAGACTCATTCGCTACCTTCTCATCACAGATGGGCGCTTTTGCAATAGAGATGGCCGAGCGTGGCTGGATTGACTGCGAAGAAACCGAGAACCGCAGCACGGGCGCATATTGCGGGTCTTTTGCCGAACCACGGGAACCGCGAATTTTTATTACGTTTACCGGCACCATGACCAATGTCATCACGCTAGCTCATGAGCTTGGTCACGCGTGGCACAACCGTGTCATGCAGGATATCCCCGAGGCTAAAACCGCCTACCCCATGACGCTTGCCGAAACCGCCAGTATATTCGCCGAAACTCTGGTGCGTGATAGCTTGCTGGAGAAAGCCGAGAATGACGCACAGAGGTTGGAAATACTGTGGGCAGAAGCCTCTACTGCAGCAGTCTTAATGCTCAATATACCGGCACGCTTTGAGTTCGAGCAGCGCCTGGTTGCGGCCCGCCAAAACAAGTTTGTCACGGCCGGGCAACTGAAAACCACCATGCGAGAAAGCTGGGCCATGTGGTATGAAAAATCATTGAGTGAATACGACGAAATGTTTTGGGCCAGCAAACTGCATTTCTCTATATCGGGGTTAGGGTTTTACAACTACCCGTACCTTTTTGGCTATCTTTTTAGCCTGGGCATCTATGCACAGAAAGATCAGCATGGTGATAACTTTGAACAGTTATATCGAGACATTCTCCGCGACACAGGCTCTATGACTGCAGAAACTCTCGTTGAAAAGTACCTGCAGCAGGATATCAGCAAGCCCGAATTCTGGACCAACAGTCTCGATATCGTACAAGAATCTATACAAGAATTCGAAGTACTGGCAGATAAAGTGGCCTCTTAGTAGCAGGGGCGCGTTGTGGCTCAGCTAAAAAGTGGAGTTTTTTGGGCGATCATTGCGTGGGGCGCGCAAGCATGACATTCCCTGTCCGACGGCGGTGAAGAGGTCGAACTAAACATCAACGCCCGGACTCTGGAGAAATTTATGATCGGGACTCGCATATTAAATAAAAAAGTAGTTGATACCAACGAGATACTCTCTGCAGGCCGCGACTTTTTTTGATGCAAAATGCAGCAAAAATAAAAATCGATTGTTTACAAATGAGGGAGTAAGAAGTCTGGACGGGCACTAGCCTGGATTATTCATGAGGATTCGGCGTCCAGAGGAAATCTGGCTAAACAGCTTGGCCAATCGTCTGAGAAACGTGGCCCGCCACGTGCCGAGGAGGATGGGCCGAGATGTGACACCAGATTTTCTTCTGGCGTCGAATAGACACACTGCTTTTTTGAAAAAGGTGCTCAAAAAATGGTTTGGAACTGCATACATAGTATTTCGCTAATATTTACTTGTCGCCTTATGAATAATCCAGGCTAGTTATTTTTGTGTAGACCATAAGAAGGTGATGAGGTACACAACTCCCTTACTTTAACTACCATACGGCCTATCCAGTTATGATATCGGTGCCAGCCCTGTCTATTGTAGAGCTGCCACTAAAAAGCAGCTTGCCGTTGTTGCGTTAGAAAAATGTTATTAATTAGCCGCATTTACAGAATGGTT
>CAZNOB010000113.1:0-6409 GCA_964574535.1 uncultured Granulosicoccaceae bacterium
CAATGGTGGAAGGGTGAAATCGTCCGATTACTTTTTGGGAGCCAGCTTTGAATTTGTGTTAAGAAAAGCTGCAACAACAGAGTCATACACTCTGGGAAAGTATGCACGAAGTGCCCTTCGTAAAACCAGTGATATCGATAGCCCTCCTTTAGAGTAGCCAAGGTATAGATCCTTTAATGTTTGCAATGGCTGCTTACCCCCCAGGTGTTTCGACAAATACGATGCTCGAAATCCATAATAACCCTTTACTGAAAAATAGCATCGGTTTTCCTCTAACCATAGATCGAGAGTCGCACCGGTATTTTTACGAGAAGTTCTTTCGATTCCACCAGAGTCGTCGTATACCGACAGTACATCCGGAATCATAAGGAGTTTTTTCCCCTTACCAGCTATTCTAACTATGTAATCGATATCTTCACCAATTGCCAGCGATTCATCAAAACGTATCTCCCTTGCTACCGAGGATTTTATAACAAATGTAGACGTGGGTATTACCTGGTATTTGGAGAACATAAACTCAGTAAGTTCATCATTATCTTTTAGTACCAGCTGCGGGGTCGGCCAAACTGAACTGAGCCCTCGATCTATCGACGCTTTTGAAAAGATAAAATCTGCGTGTTGCGATTTGACAACTGATTCTACTTTCTCAAGTTTTTCAGGATAAAAGTAGTCATCAGAGTCCAGCAAGCATATCCATTTTCCTTTGGCTAGCGAAATACCAGTATTACGAGCGGCACTGCCGCCAGCGTTCTTTTGTCTATGGAGCTTGATGCGAGAGTCATTTATTGAGTCAATTGCGTCGTGCAAACTTTCGGTTGATCCGTCATCAACGACAATTGTTTCAAAATTCGTATACGTTTGGCTTGTACATGACAGGAGCGCTCTATGGAGAAGTTCCGGCCTGTTATAGCAAGGTATTACAATTGAAAATAAAGGACTGGAATTGTCAGAAGGCATTGTAATCCTGTACGGGGTTAATCAAATATCGAGTGATATTCGGGTGTGTATTCAGTTCGCGCTATTATCGTAGCCCAGATCTTTCAGTGCCTGACCTGCGATACTGGAAAATAAATTCTTGCGTTGGGTAGTCCATTGTTTCCACTTTCTTGTGGGTTGAAAATCAAGTGGCTTTTGCTTCGGTTCCCAATCCAGAGGGGCATCTCCCATCGCCGTTGAAGAGCCCCTTAACGGTAGTGTGGCAGAGGAGGTAACTACAGATTCATCAAAATTTAAGTCTAACAGCGTGTATAGTTCTGTCGCTGACTCTGATGGGCTTGCTATGTAGTCTTCATAACGGAATAGATGGAAGTTAAGTTTTTCATCGGATTTTGAACGACTGGTAAATGCCGTAATTTCTTTGGCAGCAGCTGCGTACTCTCTGGCTATTGCAGACTCGCTTCTCATGAAGGTTCGACTATCCTTCCATGAATCAAGCGTGGACTGTAAAATGTCTCGTCCATCTCGGACCACAATCACTAACTTATCTCGAGGGAACAGCGAATTAAATAGCTCTAAATGCTGTACACTGGGCATTTTTATAACGGCTGTTTTTTCTTGGCCGATCCTTGCTTGAATGTCTGCCATCCATCCAGATGCAAAAAAGGCCATCGCCTCTATGCCGGATACGTTTTCTGCAACTTTCCGATGACGTGCAACAACTGATGCGAAAAAAGCATCCATTGCTCTGCTGTTACATAAGACGGGAAATTCGCTAATTCCCAACTCACGTCCGATTACGTCCGGGTGGTTATCAAGAATATCATGCACAATATTTGATCCGCACCGTGGCATTATTCCATGTACAAAAATAGCCGGTTTATAGTTATCTCCACGTATGTTTAACGCAATCTCTTCGGCACGTTTAGAGTGCTCTACCCAGTGGGCAGGAGTTTCATAGTAACCGGATGTGAGGTGATTGATCTTGAAGATACGTTTCAGAATCCAGGGAAGTTCTTCAAGTCTTGTTCGGGCTAGTCTCCAGAGCCAGTAATATTTTCCGTTTAAAGGTGGTCTCAAGTTTTCAGGGATAGTTTTGTATTTCATACACGATCCAGACCTTCCTGAGAACCTGGCTTTCGTGTCTTGCGACGCTTGACGGTTCTTCTCCGTTTTGATGCATGATCACTATTTTGCTCATCGCGTTCTTTTGAAGACCTGCGGTGCTTTAGTCTTCTATGTTTTTTCTTGAGTGGTTTACCATGCTGGGCTTTGGCGCGATGCTTTCTGCGCTTATAGCGTTGTTTTGTTTTTATTGCAAAAAACAATCTGATTCGTCTGAAAAGTTTTGATCTAATGTTTTTTGGTGAATACCAAAGAATCATCGAGAACATTGCCCACATAAACCAGTTGATTTCTTGTGTTTTGTAAAGCGTGGACTCCAGTGATGCCATAAACAGCAACATTAGATAAATAACCCCTATCAACAAAAAGTCAATAGAGCCGCTGGCCAAATATCTGCGAAACCATATAATCAGTGAATGGAGTAGAAAGGAAGAGAATAGAAAAAGTCCGATGAAACCAAGTTCAACCCAACTCTGCAGGAATGAATTGTGCGCACTCGGCGTCCAAAATTGGAGCGCCCCGAGTACATACCATACATTGCTGGAGTCCCACGCTGCATAGTAACCATATCCCAGCGCCGGTTTTTCAAGAATCATTTTCCATACGCCGGCCCAGATTGTAGTTCTTTCAGTTAACGTGGAGTCGCGTCCTAACAGGGACAAAATCGCATCCCAGTGGTGAACCGCTGCAATCACTGCAACGACAGAGAGGATAGCTACTGCTATGAGAGCTTTGAGGCGTTTTCGGTGGAGCGCTGTTTCAAGCTTGAGAAGGGATACTAAAATATAGATACTTAATGCAACTGCCAATGCAGAAATAGAGGTTGCCGATTGTGATAATACGGTGATCGCTATTGCCAAAACTACCGTGGCAGCGTGGAAGATTGAACGATAACCTGATTGTCGAAAGTAGTGAAAACAAATTATGGCGCAAAGAGCTGCGCTATTCCCTAGTCCTGTCTTATGCGTAAACAGGCCTCGCCACGCATATGACTCACGGAAAGCCATTGTTCCAAGTTCGGGAAATAGCAACGCTGCGGCAATGGAAATACACATCACAATCAGTAAGCATTCCCTCAGATACATAAGCACACCATTTGGCGTCAGGTATCTCGTCAGTTGGTAGGCAACAAGTGTTTTCCCTAAAAAGTTCAGGCTTCTGTTGATAGAGTCCTGGGGGTCTTCGGACCAGACAGAACTTAGAAATACCAGGATGAATAATCCCAGAAGAGCCAGAGGTGCATCCTGAAGCGCTTTAAATATTGATCCTGTGTATAAAGCAATGATTCCAACGCAAAAATAGATTGTTGGCCAAAATAATTGCGAAACCAGCGAGGGTGCCCGTTGTTTTACCAGTCCATAGTAAATATCTGATAATTGTGCGGAATCCAGGTCACTGGTGACCGCTTCAGGACCGTGAAATGCTATTGTCAGCAATGCCGGATTCGCGATCATCACACCGATAATCAGGAAAAATAGATACGTAATCCCTCTAGAACTAGTCATACGGATTACGACTCTTAGCTATTACCGTTGGTCTTTTTATTCCTGTGTACAGAAAAAATAATGCTGTTAGACCGCAAAGAAAAGCGGAGGTGCTCATTGCAAGTATCGTCATGTTTAAATCAAGACCAAATATGTGTGGCCCGGCAATTAAAGGGGAAAGCACCGCTATTAACATAGATACCCGCACAAGTAATATCGGTCGCAGCTTACGCATGGCAGAAAGCGAGCCCAGTAGCGGACGAAGTAACATTAAAGCAAGGAGTTTTGGTGCCAGTAGCGTCACGATTGCTCCGGCTTGCGTCCATTCGGAACCAAAGATCAGAGGAAAAAATACCGGTGACGCTATAGCTGCAAGAATCACAATAAGTATTGTCGTGGACCAAATAATGATCAGGTTTGTCTTGTCAATCGGGTGCAACAATGGTTCTTTGGTGGAGAATCTGGACCCGATCCTGGTGCGTAGTACGGTGCTTGCTGAATTAACCAGTATTCCGATTGGACGGCTTACAACTAGTAGTGCGATTGCATAGTAACCGGCTGCTGCGGGGCCAAACGAGTATCCCAGAAGAACCACCGGTAGCCGATCCGTTAACACGCTGCAAAACTCACCTGTGCCTTCGTTGGCTGGAAAAGCGCGGTACTTCCTGGCGGTAGCAATTCCTGCGCTCATACTCATGCTTCGTAGATCTTTATTCCAGTGGCTTTTCGTTCTTTGAAATAGTCGGCTTAGCCCAAGAATACTTCCCACAAGTGAAGAAAGCAGCAGTCCCGCAACACTTAAATTTAATACGCCAAACAGTATACGACTCAAAACCAGGCCAGCGGCGCGAGTGAACTCTGTAATCGCTGTTTCGGTGTAGAGCGCAATACTTAAAGCGTAATTAGAGAACACCCAAAAAATGCAGCGCCCTAAAAAAATAAATACCAGCAGTATCATCATCTGCTCGTTAGTAATGTATTCAGACTGGAATGAATGGGCCAATTTTGGAAGCAGGACAATCGCTATAGATGCCCCAATGAACGACAGAGTACAGGCGAGAAACAGTGATAAAAATAGCAACTTGTTTCGATCCAGACCAGCCGCTGAGACAAATGCTTTTTCATAACCGAGACTACAAATGATCATTGTTATTTGCACGACTGATTCCAGCCCTTGCAATACACCAAAATCGACAGGGGTGTATAACCTGGTTACGATCGGAAGAGATAGAAGTAGGATGAACTGGGCTGCTACTGAGCCACTCACAAGTGTTTTCACATCGAGGAAAAAATCAGCAGAATGCGATTTAACCAAAGCGATACGGGTTGATTTTCTGGTTTTATTCATAAGTATTCATTTGAAACTTATGCTTGACGTGTGGGTCTTATCTTTAACCAGATGCGATAGAACGAAAATAGATGCCTTATAAACAAACCATTAATTTTTGTGCTTCGCCTTTGGTAGTCGTGAGAAATTGTACAGCTCATGTTAACCATATTGCGATGTCCTGCAATTTTATGTTTCCAGCAGAATTCAATGTCTTCTGGTCCATAAAAGATGCTCTCATCGTACACACTCGTAGTTGCAAGTGAGTGCCGTCTGTAAATTTGATTTGCCCCTAGCACATAGTCGACTTCGTGGAGCCCATTCAGTGACTGTTCAAGTTCTGTTCTCATATGACGGGTGTGGAGCTCGTGAAAATATTTAAACTTTCTGAGAAGGGTTAATCGAGATGAAAGTGGCTGTAGCATCCTTGGGAACTGCCGGCCGTTAAACTGATATTGACCGCTCGGGTAACACAATCGAAAGCCCATGACGCCAAGGTTTTCTACGGTGGCAAATGCTTCGATAATTGAGTTTTTTACTACCGGGAATGGCGTGGTTAAGTAGGCATCATTATCGAGTGTCATTATAAATTTTTTACTGCTCGCTAGTATGCCTCTATTTCTGGCGGGACCAACTCCAATATTATTTTTAAGCGGGAAGTACCGCACATCGGGGAACCGCGTACGAATAACGGACTCCGAATCATCTTCAGAGCCATTATCTATAACGATAATTTCATCCTGGTTAAAGTCGAAATCGTTGCAGATAGACTCAAGGCATCTTGACAAGCACTCTACCTGATTCCAGGTAATAACTATTACTGATACCGAATTTTCGTCATTCAACTGGAGATTCCTTAAGGTTCCAGATAACGAAGAGCCAGAAGTTCTACAATAATTCCCTTTGCTGTACTCAAACATTTGTGGACATGTCAGTTGTCAGTTGGTCCTATTCGGACGGACTTCGCAGTATATGATACTTACGCCTGATTAAAAGCTCACTTTGTCAAGGTTCCATAGCTCAATAAATATCCAGGCTAAAGATGATAGACAGCTCACAGATTCACAAATAAAACATCAAATTCCGTTGATTGTTTATCACTGAGAAAGTTTCTTCTATTGGCTTTACTTTTTTACTCTTTCGGTAGTTTATATACGTCTATGTAGTCTACTTTTAATGTTAGAGGATCTGTGATAGTCGGAGTTTTGTAACCTGCACGATTGACTCCATGCATACTATATTGAATGGCAATATTATGGGAGTAGTTTGACGACACTTTTCCAGCCAGTTGTTTTGTGTCGATAGTCCAGGGTTGTCCAAAAAAGTCCTTTATTTTTTCTCCCGCATGAAAGTACTCGACTGTCCCATCGTTATTCCATTTCATGGCAAAAATAACCCATGTATTTGCTGGGATACTGGAGCACTTTTTGCCCGCCTGTTGATGCTTGCCGTCGATCGAGGTCGCATAGTGGTAGTTTCCACAAGGTTCCCCTTTGAGAACTTCCAGAATGTCAAATTCACCAGTGTAAGGCCACGG
>CAZNOB010000113.1:6509-8023 GCA_964574535.1 uncultured Granulosicoccaceae bacterium
AAGGTTCCCCTTTGAGAACTTCCAGAATGTCAAATTCACCAGTGTAAGGCCACGGACCATCCAGTGTTTTGTCCATGTCAGTTGTCCATAGAGCAGGCCAATTGTACAGAATATTAAGTTCGCCAGGGATAAACATGCGAGCCTCGATATAAGTGCCCGGCTGGATTTGAAAACGGGAACGTGTGGTAACGTAGCCCGATACAAAATAGGCGGGCTCACCGTTTTTTCTCTTGCAAACGTTTTTTGAATTTTCCTCTTCGGTCGTTGGTCTTAACGTTAGGTTCAGCTCTCCATTCTTAATACTGACCTGATCAGTACTGTAGCATGCTGTCTCTGCCTCGTTCACCGGAGCGTCGTATTTACCTTTCCCTTTGAACCTGAACCATCCATATTCCCAGAGTTCGTCATTCAACGTTTGGCGGTCAAAGTTGTCTGTTTTCAGCAGTTGCCAGTTTACTTTACCCTGCCGGAAAGGTTGTCGCTGTCCACTGGCGCTGAGTTGAGGATGTTGGTCTTTAATTTCGTTCTTCGTTGTCGAAAACCCTGGCGGAAATGATTGGGGATACAGGTTTCTGGCTATTCCGGCAATTGTGACGAGGACAATCAAAATTCCCCCAGTCCATATAAAACGTTTTTTTTTGCTGCCGCCCATATCGGAACGTATCCGTATTTTACGGGCATGCCTACTCTGAGAAAACTGGTGCGGAGTTGGGCGAGGGCGTTTGAAATTCGACAATTGACTTATTTCGGCGGTGTTTGAGCCTAAACGTACGGCCTGCATTGAGATTGCTGTCTAGACAACATTCTAGCAGATTCCGTGTGTATGCAACATATGCCCGCTAAAGTGCGCTTCCAGTGGTATTCCAGAGCACCCTCCATTGGTATGGGGTCTAGGGAAACACGCAAGCAGTATCTGTAGCGACTCCGGCGGCCCGAGTGCGCAATAAATAGGATGCGTTGGGCGGGGGATCAGTATCGTCAGACGACCTCTGGCCGGTCACTGTTGCCAACCATGAGCCGTTCCGCAACAAATTTGCCGAACTACCCAAATCGCCTGAGAACAGCAGTGTCGTCACATTGCCATCTATTGAGCGTGCACACATTGGACCGCCTGGCGGCGAAGGATTCCCAACGATGGCACACTCGGTATCCGTAACAACTCCAGCGGTACGGGTGCGCAACAAATAGGATGCGTTTGGCGGCGCATCTGTAACATCAGACGATGCCTGGCCGGTCACTGTCGTCAACCACGAACCGTTCCGCAACAAATTCGCCGAAGTACCCAAATCACCCGAGAAAAGCAATGTCGTCACATTGCCATCTATTGAGCCGTTACACATTGGACCGCTTGGCGGCGAGGGATTCCCAACGACGGCACACTCGGTATCTGTTACAACTCCTGCGGTTCTGGTGCGCAATAAATAGGATGCGTTTGGCGGAGGATTTGTATCGTCAGTCGATCCCAGGCCGGTCACTGTCGCCAGCCACGAACCGTTCCGCAACAAATTTGCCGA
>CAZNOB010000113.1:8123-12870 GCA_964574535.1 uncultured Granulosicoccaceae bacterium
ATCCCAGGCCGGTCACTGTCGCCAGCCACGAACCGTTCCGCAACAAATTTGCCGAACTACCTAAATCCCCCGAGAACAGCAGTGTCGTTACATTTCCAACAATTGAGCCGTCGCACATTGGCGCGCTTGGCAGCGAAGAATTCCCCGCGACGACACACTCGGTATCTGTCACAACTCCAGCGGCCCTTGTGCGCAATAAATAGGATGCGTTGGGCGGAGGATTTGTATCATCAGTCGATCCCAGGCCGGTCACTGTCGCCAGCCACGAACCGTTCCGCAACAAATTTGCCGAGCTACCCAAATCGCCCGAGAAAACCAGTGTCGTGACATTGCCATCCTTTGAACCTTCGCACATTGGACTGGTTGGCGGCGGGCTATCCGGCGGTGGCCAGTCGACAACCAGGCAGTCGTGTTCAGTGGCAACAACCGAGTCACGAACACGCACACTGTAGTTGACGTTGGGATTGGGAGAGTCGCCATCTATGAAGTACTCGAATCCAGTGACTGTTTGTAACCTGTAGCCGTTTCGCAGCACATCCAGGGAGTCGCCTGGAATTTCAGAGAAAGTAATTATGGCAACATCGTCGATTCTTACTACGCTGCAGCCGGGAGCTGTACCTGGCGCTAAGGGCAGCGGGGCATATGACGCGGTGAGGGTGTCGTTAGTGGCCTGCGTCTCGTATGTGCGTGCAGAGGCGCCACCACCGGTCCACCTCGTGAATGCATGCGGAGCGCCTTGCAGTTCCTGGACAAGTGGTGCCCGCACTTCACGTAAGATGCCCTCAACTGCGTTGACCACGTATGGTGTTGCGAAGGGGGGGCCATCTATATTAATTAGGCCCTCTGCCGGATGAGTGTCGAAAGTGAGCGTCACGACGCGAGGCTGGATAGTACGGGTCACGGTCGTCGCTGCACCGTCTGAATCCTGAGCTGTCAGGTACACTGTGTACCAAATGTCAGCCGAGGTTTCGCCGCGCTGCGGGATCGTGATTGTTGTTGAATCCGTGCCAACGATTGCTCCTGTGAAACCATGGTCATGTGTTCCGTGGTTAAGCCGCACCTCCCATGTCAATGACGTTTCACCGAGTACCCCTTCCTCCTCGTCAACGGCTCCGCCGGTCAATGTGATATCTTCGCCCCCGGCAAAGGTTAAGCCCTCTGCCGGGTCCGAGATGAACGGCTCAGGCGCCTGGTTACTGCTCACGAGCACTTGGGCGACATTACTCGCGATGGAGGCGGTGTCGTCACTGACTACAACCTGGAACAGAGCGCCGTCTTCGGCTGCGGTCACTGATTCAGCAACGTAGGTAGCTGCTGTTGCCCCGGGGATATCCAAACCATTTCTTTGCCATTGATACTGAAGGTTACCCTGACCGACTGCGCTCACAAAAAACGTTGCGTTCTGACCGATCGCGACTTGCAGGTCGATTGGCTGTGATGTGATCGCCAATTGCACATCGGAGCCAACGAACTCGATCCTGACGATGCCTGTGTCTCGGTTCAGGATGTTCCGATCAAGCGCGTACATGATCCCGGTTGTTGGATCGATCGTCAGATCCGCGAGTGAATTGAACCCGGACATGAACATCTCAGTGCTGCCGCTGTCCGGGTCGATGGAGGCAATCCATCCGGCACAGAGATCGCCAACGAATAGAGTGCCAAGGAATTCAACTGGAAACTGAACTACATCCGGTTCATAGAATGTGCTGCCGGTGATTGCACAACCCTCAAACTCCGTGCCTGGCACGAGGCCGAAGTGCGGGAAGGCGAACAACGGCGGTTCACCCGCGCCAAGCGGGCCCTCTGCGTCGGCCCATCCAAAGTTAGCACCTGCGCTCGAGATATTAACCTCTTCCCAAAGTGATCCACCAACGTCGCTGATTGCTGTTTGACCGGTGCTTGCCTTTCTAGAGATCTGCCAGGGGTTGCGAAGCCCATGAGCATAGATGAGGTCGTCGACACCGTCGTTTCCAAAGTACGGGTTATTAGCAGGTACAGAGCCATTCTTGTTTACCCGCAACACTGTTCCGGTCAAGGTCCCTAAATCCTGTCCGGCGGATGGATTATCGTAGTCACCAACCGTGACCAGAAGTGTTCCGTCACTGTTGTCGACCACGGCTCCGCCATAATGAGTCACTGCTCCTTCGAGCAACGGAAGATCCAGGATGACGAATTCGGAGTCAAGTGAGGCTGAGTTTCCGACAGCCGTGAAACGTGAGAGGCGATTGAAGTCAACGCCAACAGGTGTGTAGACGGCGTAAAAAAATCCGTTGTTGATAAAGTCTTCGTCAAGTGCAATAGAGTGGAGACCTCTGTTGCCGACGGATCCGACTGGAATCGAAATGAGAGGAGTCGGGAGCACCGAATCGTTGACGACGCTCAGTACCTCGCCAGATCCTTGCGCCACAAACAGGCGGCCGTCTGGTGTGCCAACAATGTCTCTTCCGTCGTGGAGGCCAACTGCGATTGTGGCCGCAACAAACTCATCTTGTTCATGCGCCTTAGCGATTGTGCTACCAATCGAAAGAACAGCAAGTAAGATAAGGATGTTTTTAACAAGCACAGATCGAACGGTTGCTAGTGCCCATCCTGGGCTTTGGCTGATCATTTTGTGCAAATTCTCTTTATTTTCCGGGTAGTGGCTACAGTGCCGTGCGCCTTTATCGTCTCATGCGTTACGTATGAACGTATTATGCGTTGTTCATAATAAGTTTTCACCGGTTCCAACCTACATGTGAGAACGGGTTGGTTAATAATTCCAAAGTGTTCCGTCAACTAAACGGACAACAGGATGGCTGGCTGGTTTGTAGTGGTATCGTTCAGATTCTTTTTCATCGAAGTCAACACCCAGACCGGGCGCATCACTGACATACATTAATCCTCCTTCCATTTTGTGTTCCGACGGGAACAGGGCGTCACATTCCGGCGTGTCCAGTACCAGGTATTCCTGAATGCCAAAGTTGGGTGCCCAGGCGTTCAAGTGGGCGTGGGCCGCCATGCACAGTGGTGAATGACTCGGCGCGCCATGAAACCCTGTCCGCACGTGATGCAGTGCTGCCAGATCAATGATGCGCTTGACATGCGTGATGCCACCGGCGTAAGTGGCGGCAACTCGTATGTAGTCGATTAGCTCATTCTCGATCAGTTTGTTGCATTCCCAAATTGAATTGAACACTTCACCGATAGCGATTGGCACCGTCGAATGCTGCCGTAATAATTTCAGTGCATCCTGATCTTCGGCCGGCGTGGGGTCTTCCAGCCAGAACAGTTTTACCGGTTCTACCACTTTGGCAAACTCGGCCGCTTCCCGTGGCAATAGTCGATGATGTACATCGTGGAGGATTTTTAAGTTCGGACCAAAGCGATCCCTGACCTGTGCCAGTGCCTCGGGCATATAGTGCAAGTAACGATCTGTATCCCAGATTTCAACGCTGGGGCGATGCCCGCTGAAGTCCGTGATGTAGTGCTTCGAATTGCCTTTTTTCTCCGGCACGGCATAGCTCGCCCCGGGCATGCCGGGTATGCCGCACTGAACACGCACGGCTTTGTAGCCTGCTTCAACATAGTGTGATATTGAATCCATCAGGTCTTCAAGATCGGATCCGGTTGCATGTGCGTACTGCATAGCGCCGTCGCGGCTTTTGCCACCAAATAGCTGGTACAACGGCATATTGGCAAGCTTGCCTTTGATGTCCCACAACGCCATGTCAATTGCACCGTAGGCAGCCATGGCAATAGGGCCTCGACGAAAATACGCCCCTCTATAAAAATACTGCCAGATGTCTTCACTATTGCGTGGGTCCATCCCGACAAGGCACGGAATAAGATAGTCCTGCAGATACGCTGCCGGCAGGGTTTCACGATTGTTGAGCGTAGCGTCACCAAGTCCATAGATGCCCTGGTCGGTGAGGATTTTCAACGTCACATAGTTCTTGCCGGGCCCGCCGATAAATACTTTTGCATCAGTAATCTTCATAGCAACGTTTTCCGGATAGCGGTTTGCGGTGATTCTAATCTGTCTCACACAATAATTTTTACTGACATGAGTATAACTATGTACATTAAATGATCACACCATCATTTAAAGGGGCGAGGGTGCGTTCTCGTTACTCAGACTTCATCTGAGCAGATTTTCTTTTGACCCACTTATAGATGTCCGGGTTTCTATCGGATAACCCTTTATCGGCTAATACAAAAACCGCCGTCCAAGTATGATAAGCAGATGACAAAAGCAAAGTGTCTTCAGTTGCTCTATCGCTCTTGTTCTAGTTGCGTTTAGTCAGTATTGAGAGTGATCGCGGAAGCTGGTCGGTACGCAATGGAAGGTGGTACAGACGGAATACTGAGAACGGTATCGTATGACGTCAAACGACGGTAAAACAGAAAACAGACGCGTGCGTCCCACGATGACCACAATCGAAGTTTGTCCGGTGTGATTGGTGAAGCAGAAGTGCTACAGGGAAAAATACCAGTAGCATAATGAGCTGCTAATAGTTCTGGCGATCTGTTTGGAAAGTTTGGTAACACGGGTCTCAGGGACAGTCGCCATAGGGGCGGTTCCGGGCCGCAATTTTATGCAACACCAGGGTAAAAATATCCCGACTGAGTTGTCCTGCTCAGCTAATTAAATTTAATTCGGTATACCGAATACCCTTGACACATATACAAGAATTCTGTCTACTGTACATATGGGGCGGAAGCTTCATATGGGAGGAGGAAACCCGTGGACAGTGCGAAACCTGTGCCC
>CAZNOB010000113.1:12970-14790 GCA_964574535.1 uncultured Granulosicoccaceae bacterium
GGCGGAAGCTTCATATGGGAGGAGGAAACCCGTGGACAGTGCGAAACCTGTGCCCTTACCGGTGCAGGTTTCGTACGTCTGAACATTATTAATCTGGTTGTCAGTTGGCTGTAGTTGGCTCGCCTTTGGCAAGCCGGCTGGATAGCGTGTTGCGAACGCCCAGGTATTGTGCTTTGTGCGTGACGGCTAATCAGTAAATACACCCATTAATTGACAACTCAATCGGGGTTAAGCTGCAGTCGTGACCTCACACCCCTCCTGTCAGTAAAATCACCCCGTAAAGAATTCCCTACTTGAACACTCCTCACACCAAAGATATTTTTGCCGTCAGCCGCGCGTTTTGCTGCAGTCCAATCTATGGCTCACGTCAGCGCACAGGCAAACCCTGCGGCTTACTGCTATTGTGCGGATGGAGGGTTAAGTAAAATGGATCAGACACAACCCAAGGTATTGTCAACGGATGATGACGCTTTGCCGAAAATTGCCCGAAGGAGTCTTGCCGAGCAAATAGCCGACGAACTCCGTGACCTGGTGTTGTTGGAAAAGCTGGCGCCGGGATCAACCATCCCTGAGCGCGAGACGGCCGATGCGTTAGGTGTAAGCAGAACACCCCTGCGTGAATCATTGCGTATTTTGGCGGCTGAGGGACTGGTGGAAATATTGCCCAATAAACCACCCGTTGTTGCTAATCCGTCTTTGCCTCAACTTAAAAGTCTGCTGCAGGTGCAGGGGGTTCTTGAAGCACTCGCCGGAGAGTTGGCCTGCGATGTAGCAACTGATGCAGAGTTGCTGGCGATTGCAGCGCTGGAGCGGAGTATGAATGCCGTATCCGATACCTGCGAGCCGCTGGAATTCTTTCAAAAAGATATGCATTTTCACGAATCAATTGTTGCCGCTTCAAAGAATCAAGCCCTTATTGAAACGCATAAAACCTACAACACTCGCCTATGGCGCGCGCGGTTTATTTCCTCCAGGCGACGTGTTAACAGAACCGATATTCTTAATAAGCATAGTGAAATTGCACAGTCGCTGTTGAAACGTGATGCAGTCAGAACTGCAAGGGCCCTGAAGACTCATCTGGAGAAGGGTTATAGCTTCATCGCCCAGGTGGTGAATGAAGGAATGCAAAAGGGCGATGACTCAGAGATTGCAGACTCCTGAAAAAGCCCGGACAATCCTGCCGGGCTTTGATGAGCTGCTTCATGTCAGACGACTGGTATCGTCATGGAGCCAAGGCCTTCGACACTGACCTCCATGGTGTCACCTTTAACGATCGGACCGACGCCCGCCGGTGTTCCGGATAGAATCACATCCCCAGCTGCAAGGGAAAAGTAGTCAGAAAGATACGAAATCATTTCTGGTACTTTCCAGATCATCTGATTCAGGTCACCCTCCTGTTTGACTTTCCCGTTTACTTTCAATTCGACACGGCCCTGGTCAAGGTGACCCACGCTTTCAACCGAGTGAATGACGCCTATAGGTGCGGAGCGTTCAAAGGCTTTGCCGATCTCCCAGGGGCGGCCCATCTTTTTCTGTTCACCTTGTAGATCCCGACGTGTCATGTCCAGAGACAGGGCATAACCGAATACGTGCTCAAGTGCGTTTTCAATCGAGATGTTGTCTCCACCGGATTTAAGCATTACCGCCATTTCAATCTCGTGATGGACATCCGATGACTTTGGCGGGTAGGGGAATTCGCCAGAGGGATCAAGATTGTCGGGATTCTTCTGGAAGAAAAACGGTGCTTCCCGATCGGGGTCATGACCCATCTCAACGGCGTGAGCGGCATAGTTGCGACCAATGCAATAAACACGTCTCAC
>CAZNOB010000113.1:14890-16744 GCA_964574535.1 uncultured Granulosicoccaceae bacterium
CGCCAGTAACCGAGGCTTGGTCTGCCTTCAACAAAGCCGGTTTCCCCGTTTTTATAGAATGTTTGCGTAGAGTTGCCCTGGTTTTTATAGATGATTTCTTTTTCAGTCAGGGCGCTGGTGATTTGATCGTTATTGAGCAGCTTCCATTCTTCGGCAAAGGCTAGTCCTGCAACTAAAAGGATAGCGGCGAACAATGGAAAGGAATGGGGACGCATTGTTTTCTCTCTCTGTCTGCTGTGTTTGTTTACTATTGAAAAGCGGACTCAAAAAAGCTTCTTAGCTTCCGTGAGTGCAATCTTTCCGGGGGCATTGCGGCCAGTTTCTTTAACGCCAGCATGCCGATCTGTAAATGCTGCGCCACCTGATCCTGATAGAACTTCGACGCCATACCGGGAAGCTTCAGTTCACCTTGTAGTGGTTTGTCAGAAACACACAGCAGTGTACCGTAGGGCACGCGAAGGCGAAAACCGTTGGCAGCGATGGTGGCGGATTCCATATCAAGGGCAATTGCCCGAGACTGCGATAGTCGCCGCACGGGTTCGCGATGATCCTGTAATTCCCAGTTTCGGTTATCGACTGAAGCCACAGTGCCGGTACGCATGATTCTTTTTAGATCGACGCCATCAAGACCAGTGACTTCTGCAACTGCTGCTTCGAGTGCCTGCTGTATTTCTGCGAGTGCCGGAATAGGAACCCACACCGGAATATCGTTATCAAGCACTTTATCGTCGCGTACATAAGCATGGGCCAGTACATAATCGCCCAGCGCTTGTGATGTTCGAAGCCCTGCGCAATGCCCCAGCATTAACCAGGCATGGGGTCTAAGTACGGCAACATGATCAGTGATGGTTTTGGCGTTTGATGGTCCGACACCTATATTAATTAGAGTAATTCCCCGGCCCTTTTTACCAACCAGGTGGTATGCAGGCATTTGCGGTTGGCGGGATAGAGGCGCACCTTCGGAATCGGTTGAGCCTGACCGGGTAATCACATTGCCTGGTTCAACAAAAGCAGAATAGGGCGAGTTGCCATCTTTCATCATATCGTGTGCAAGGCGACAAAATTCATCAATATAAAATTGGTAGTTGGTAAACAACACATGGTTCTGAAAATGTTTCGGGTCAGTTGCACAGTAGTGGGCCAACCGATGTAGAGAGTAGTCGATACGTTGTGCAGGGAATGGTGCAAGTGGGCTGGGTTCTCCATGGGCCGGTTCAAATGTGCCGTTGACAATAAAATCGTTTACCTGCGCAATATCGGGGACATCAAAAGTATCGCGCAGCGAAGCGCTGACATCGGTGCTGCTATCCGAGGCTATCTGTGTATTGGCTTCCAGTGCAAAGTGTAGCGGGATAGGCGTATTCGATTCCACGATATCTATCGGTAGATCATGATTGTTAATCAATAGCTCTAGCTGATGGCGTAAATAACCTTGAAATAAAGCAGGTTGAGTTATCGTGGTGGTGTACAAGCCGGGCTGATTCACATAACCGTAGGAAACGCTGGAAGACACTCTGGCATAGGTGTCATTGCTGAATCGAATTTCGGGGTAGCAGGCGCGATGTTTTCCGGGGGGCAGATCACCTGCCAGATAACGTTCAAAAGAGTGGCGCAGGAATTCTGTATTGCGTTGATAGATTTCGATCAACCGATCAACAGCGGCAGCATGATCAGTAAAAGTCTGTGGTGAGAAAGCGGGTGGTGTTACGATGTTTGTTGTCATTGGATTAGCTGCTTTCTCAAGGATTATACCTGCAAGTACCGTCGGGTTTGCAAGTCCTATTTGGTTAAAGAGTATTCCTGCCGGGGGCCTTCATTTTTGAAAAGACCAAAAACGGAAGCAAAAAGTCTTTG
>CAZNOB010000114.1:0-2431 GCA_964574535.1 uncultured Granulosicoccaceae bacterium
TGGTTTTGTGTGGCGCTAATTTTAATCGCGAAAAGATTGCACAGATTATTAGTTAGTGCCCATCCAGAAACAAGCGCTACTGCGAACCACTGAATGCACGCAATCTTTCACCGACTACATGTAGTTATTTAGAGTGACTAAACGCCCACATGTAGTCGGTAAAATCTCACGCACCTCAGTGATTCTCGCTACACCCCTGTTTCTGGACGGGCACTGGTTAGGATGGTCTTTTCATAAATGAAGGCCCTGGCGGGGATATTCTACAAGTGTCACAGCGCACCGAATCCAAGGCGTAATCTGTTTATGGGATGGTCGCACCAGCAGCGGCACGACCATCATTTACTTCACTGAATTGGATTTACTTACTTTTTAGTCTCTCTGGCTTTCTTGCGCTCTGTCCAGTTATAAGTACCAGCAACAATCTCTTTTGCGCTTTGCACCCAATCATCCCGTTCAATTCGATCTGGAAAGCTACCAAGCATTTCAGAAAAGCGATCAACATCGGCTTTTGACCAGGCCGCGATATCTTCAAAGTGCTTCACATTGTTTTTGTTCAGCATCTTTTCGATTTTTGGACCTATACCAAATATCAGTTTGAGATCATCCATCCCGTCTTTACGAGTGGTTTTCTTACCGTCAGCAGTGACCTGGGCTTTTGGCCTGGCAGGCGCTGGTGCCGGTTTCGCTTTTTGCGCTTTTAGTTTTTCAATCTCAAGCTGCAACGCCTTGATGCGACTGTCCCTGCCAGCAAGATCGTTGTTATAGCGTTTTTTGCTTTCATTGAGCTCTTTTTCAAGCTCTGTCAGCCTGCGAGCAGCAGCCGCTTGCTCGGACAAGCGGTTTTGTAGATCAGCCACGGTGGCCTTCTGTGCTTTGACATCTTTTTCAAGCGACGACACTCTTCGTGATTCAAGCTCTGCTCGGGACAACTGGTCAGACAGCGATTTTAGCTTACGTTCACTTTCAGCATTGGCACGAGCTGATTTATCCTGCAAGCCCTTGAGCTCCTGACGCAAAGCGTCAAGTTCTCTGTTTCGGGCGGCATCTGACTTCACAGCCTCGTTCAGTTGTCTCTCAACATCAGACAGCTTATTGGCTTTACCCAGTAAGGAATTTATCTCACTCTGTTTGCTCCCTGCCTGTTGTTTCAATACACCTACTTCTGCTTTTTGTGCATCGTTGTCTCTCTGTAGATTGGTAAGTTGCTTATTGACGCGTTCAAGTTCTTTGTCACGGTTACCAACCTCTGCACGTAGAAGTTCCGCTTGTTTCAGTTTATCGCGAAGGTCACTCAATTCTTTTTGATAGTTCGCTTCTGATGATTGCAGTTTGGCCGTCAGGCTGGCGATTTCAGATTGGCGATCTTTGGTCTCTTTCTGCAGAGGCTCAAGCAACTTGATTCGATCATTAGCTTCAGCCAGTTTTCGCAAGGCAGCAGAATTATTGTTTTCGGCAGTCCTGCGAACTTCCTCCAGCTCTTTCGCACTGGCGCTTTGGCGCTGATCTGCTTTCTGCCCAGCTGATTTTATATCGGACTGCAACTGGGCGATTTCAGCGTTGTATCTATCCTGACTGGTTTTCTGTTCAGTCTGCAATTTACTGTACTCACCTTCCTTAGCGCTCAACTTGCGTTGCAATACTTCAATTTCTCCTAGCTTCGTTTGCAGAGTTGAGATTTCAGCCCTGGCTTTCTCAGCTTCTGACTTGTTGGTGGATTGAAGCTTCTGATACTCAGCCTGCTGCGTCTTCAGGCTCTGCTGAACCGAATCATAGTCGCGTACACGCTGCTGTAACGCCTTCAGTTCAGCGTCAAACTTTTCGTTTTCGGCACGCTGACTTGCCTGAAGTTTTTGATACTCCGACTCCTGCGCTGACAGCTTTTGCTGCAACGGTGAAAGCTCACTTACCTTGCTTTTGAGCGTGGCTATCTCGGCAGAGCTACGCTCCGCAGCAGCTTTTTGTGCTTCCTGTAGCTGCTTGTTTTCCGCTTCACGCGCTGACAGTTTTTGTTGCAGCGGTTCAAGCTCCTTTATTCTGGACTGCAACGATGCCAGTTCAGATGCTGACTTATCGCTTTCAGCACGTTGCGTCGCCTGAAGCTTTTGATACTCCGCTTCCCGAGCAGATAGCTTTTGCTGTAACGGTGAAAGCTCACTTACCTTGCTCTTGAGCGTGGCTATCTCGGCTGAGCTACGCTCCGCAGCGGCTTTCTGTGTTTCCTGCAGTTGCTTGTTTTCCGCCTCGCGCGCTAACAGTTTTTGTTGCAGCGGTTCAAGCTCTTTTACTCTGGACTGCAGTGATGCAACCTCAGATGAAGACTTGTCGCTTTCAGCACGTTGCGTCGCCTGCAGCTTTTGATACTCCACTTCCCGAGCTGATAGCTTTTGCTGTAACGGTGAAAGCTCACTTACCTTGCTCTTGAGCGTGGCTA
>CAZNOB010000114.1:2531-16590 GCA_964574535.1 uncultured Granulosicoccaceae bacterium
TTTGCTGTAACGGTGAAAGCTCACTTACCTTGCTCTTGAGCGTGGCTATCTCGGCAGAGCTACGCTCCGCAGCAGCTTTTTTTGCTTCCTGTAGCTGCTTGTTTTCCGCTTCACGCGCTGACAGTTTTTGTTGCAGCGGTTCAAGCTCTTTTATCCTCGACAGCAATGATGCAACTTCAGATGACGCCTTATCGCTTGCAGCACGCTGAGCTGCCTGGAGCTTTTGATAGTCCGCTTCTCGAGCAGAGAGCTTCTGTTGTAACGGTGAAAGCTCACTTACCTGCCCCTTAAGCGCTGCTATCTCGGCTGAGCTACGCTCCGCAGCAACTTTTTGTGCTTCCTGTAGCTGCTTGTTTTCTGCCTCGCGCGCTGACAATTTTTGTTGCAGCGGTTCAAGCTCTTTTATTCTGGACTGCAACGATGCCAGTTCAGATGCTGACTTATCGCTTTCAGCACGTTGCGTCGCCTGAAGCTTTTGATACTCCGCTTCCCGAGCAGATAGCTTTTGCTGTAACGGTGAAAGCTCACTTACCTTGCTCTTGAGCGTGGCTATCTCGGCTGAGCTACGCTCCGCAGCGGCTTTCTGTGTTTCCTGCAGCTGCTTGATTTCCGCCTCGCGCGCTGACAGTTTTTGTTGCAGCGGTTCAAGCTCTTTTATTCTGGACTGCAACGATGCCAGTTCAGATGCTGACTTATCGTTCGATGCTTTATAGGTGTCCTGCAGTTTTCGATAGTCTGCCTCCTGTGCCGATAGCTTACGTTGCAATACCTCGACTTCTTTTAGTTTCGTTTGCAGCGCTGAAATTTCACCCCGCGCTTTATCAGATTCTGACTTATTCGTGCTCTGCAGCTTCTGGTACTCCACCTGCTGTGTCTTCAGGCTCTGCTGAACCGAATCATAGTCGCTCACACGCTGCTGTAACGCCATCAGTTCGGCATCAAACTTATCACTTTCAGCACGCTGACTTGCCTGTAATTTTTGATACTCTGATTCCTGAGCTGATAGCTTTTGCTGCAAAGGTGACAGTTCACTTACCTTGCCCTTGAGCGCAGCTATCTCGGCAGAGCTACGCTCCGCAGCGGCTTTTTGTGCTTCCTGTAGCCGCTTGTTTTCCGCCTCACGCGCTGACAGTTTTTGTTGCAGCGGTTCAAGCTCTTTTATCCTGGAGTGCAGCGCTGCCATTTCAGATGATGACTTGTCGTTCGATGCCTTATAAGTTTCCTGCAGCTTTCGATAATCCGCCTCCTGTGCCGATAGCTTGCGCTGCAAAGGTTCTATTTCCTGAACCCGTGCCTGCAAAGTGCCCAATTCTGCCGCGGCTTTTTCTGAAGCTGCCTTGCGATTTTCCTTTTGGCGGCTGTACTCGGCCTCTTGTGTGGCCAGTTTCTTTCGCAGCGGTTCGATCTCTTTGACTTGCTCTTGTAGTGCAGCAATATCTGCAGCATGTTTGTCAGCAGCGGCTTTCATCCTGGTCTGCAGTTGCTCATGTGCAGATTCACTGGAGGCTAACTGCTTTTGCAACGGCTCTAACTCTTTAACACGCTCGCGCAATGCCGCTAGCTCTGCCGAAGATTTCTCACTGGCGGCTCGCCTGGCTTGTTCAAGCCGTTTGTTTTCAGTTTCCTGTGCCGCAAGTTTTCCCTGCAAGGGTTCAAGACTGGCGATCTTACTTTGTAGTGCCTGCACTTCACCGGCACCACTTGCCGCCTTTTCACGCTGAACATCAAGCTGCTTGCGGTAATCACCATCAAGCGTCGCCAGCTTGCTTTCGTGTGATTTTTTCGTCTCGGCCAGATCACGTTCCCATTGCGATTTCGCCTCTTGCATCTTTTTGTTGCTGTCTGCAAATTTCTTTTCGCTTTCAGACAGCTGTTGTTTCAGGCGATCTAACGCCACCGTTTGCTCTTTAGTTTCTTTGTCCCGACGCTGCTCAAGTGACTGCAACTGACCTTTAGCTTCTTGCAGCTGTTTTTTATTTTGATCGAGTTCAGACTGATGCCTGGATCCGGCAGCGGAGTGATCGGACTTTAACTGACCGATAGTTGCCTCCAGCGTTTTCGATTGCTGCTCAGCTGCACTAACACGCTTCTCGTACTCCGCTGTCTTTTGTCGAGCGTTGTTGATTTCTGCGTTGAGATCAGCGAGCTTTTTGTCTTTCTGCTCGATCTCGCGTCGCAGGCCATCCAGTGTTTTCACCTTGTTATCAAGATCAGCAATCCGCTTATCCCGCTGAGCCAGCAGATCCGCGTTTTGAGCTCTAACCTGACCCAGTTGTTTTTCAAGGTCTGCGCTGGAGTCGGCCTTTAACTTAACGATACTGGCTTGATGATCACGCGCTTTTTGATCCGCTTCCTTGAACCGGTGCTGCCAGGGTTCGAGCTCTTTTATTCTCTGATAGAACTGATCGGAGCTGGTTTTCGCTTCAGATTTCAGACCCTGTATTTGGCTCTGGTAATTGTTAGTTTGTTTTTTAAGTTCATCAACCTGAACAGCGTACTCTTTGGCCTTACGCAGTTCAGTGTTAAGACTTTCTTTCTCTTTCGCAGCTAACACACGGGCTTCATCAGCCGCTGTCTTCAGATCAGAAATCTGCTTGCGACTGGACTCAGCAGACTTTGTCGCGTCAGCCAGCTTCGCATCCAGAGCCTTTAATTCACCAGCATATTTTGAGTTTTGCGCCCGTAAAGTGTCGATCTCCTGCAGTTTGTGCTTCAGCTCACTGATTTGCTTTTCGCGTTCGCTCAGTACTTGCTGATGGCTTTTGCTGGCGCTATCCATCCTGGCTTGAAGGTCACTAAGCGCTTTTTTGTCGCCATCTGCCGAGGTACGAAATTCAGTCTGCAACTTGGCAATATTGGCATCACGCTCCTTAACGCTCGCGCGTACCGTTTCCAGCTCTTTGGTTTTTGCACCAAATAACTGCTTTTCAGCCTCAATGGATTCGCGAAGCTTCGCAGCCTCGGCCTTACCATCATCAATTTGCTTGCTAAGACGTGCTATTTCGTTGTTATATTCACTTTGCTGCGCGCGCAATTTTTTGACTTCTTTGTCCAGCGTTGTGATCTTTCCGTCTCGCTGATCAAGATCACCGCGCAGGGTGTGCAGTTCTTTAGCTTTTGCACGAAGATCAACCAGCTCTTTCTCTTTGGTGGCCAGTTGATCAGCACTGGTTTTTTCAAGCGTAGTTATTTTCGATTTTACCTGGCTTAATTCATCTGCTGATTTTTTCAGCGCCAGTTGATGCTCTTTTCGCTCACGCTCCTGAGCAGTTTCAGTATCACGCAGCTTAAGCTGCAACGGTTCCAGCTCACTGACTTTTTGCTGCTGCTTTTTCGCCTCAGACTCGAACCGTGAAGTCAGCTGAACGATATTGGATTTTTCAGCATCACGCTCTTTTTTGAAACGCTGTACTTCAATCTTTTCGTTTTCAATAGTCTTGCGAGCATCAGTCAGGTCAGCCGAGAGTCGACTTATCTCCTGATCTTTAGCATTCAGAGCCTTCTTGTTTTCAGCAACGGTTGTTTCCTGTGCGCCACGTGCGGATTCCAGTTGTTGCTGCAATCGCTCCTGTGTTACTTCGAGCTCACTGGATTTCGCTTTCAGGGCTTCTGCCTCTTTGGCGATCAATTCAAGTCGCTTAACCTCTTGCTGCGAAGCTTCGATTTTCAGGGTGGCGGCTTTTATGTCTTTGCCAAGTTGCGAAATCTGGGCATCTTTGGCGCTTTGGGCTGTTCTGTAGCGATTGGTGTCAGCAACCAGAGCTTCGTTTTTGCTCTCATGATCCTTCACCGTTTTTCGAAACGACAGCAGTTGTGTCTGCTGTTCATTCTCACGGTTTGCATTTTGCTTTTTCAGTTCAGCAATTTCCAGCTCGTAGGCATCAAGCTTTTTTCGTTGTCCAAGAATAACGCTCTCAAACTTTCGAGCCGAGGCCTCGGTGCTGGTCGTAAATTCAACTAATTGTTTTTCCATATCACGCACTTCGATCCCTGAACGCTCAAGATCAGTATTGCGTTTTTTTAGTTGTTCCAGGCTGGCATTCTTTTCATCTACTTCGATCTGCAAGGCACCAAGTTCTTCACGCCACTTGTTGCCTTTCGCATCCAGCGCAGCACGCTCCCTGTTCTGCTGATCCAGTTCTTTTTTCAGGTCAGAGAGCTGCGTGTCTTTTTGTTTGATCTGTTTACGTAAATCTTCAAGACGCTTACCGAGTTGATCGTACTCACGGTTGCGAGTTTCAAGTGTCGTGTTGAAATCCTTGATGCGGCTTTGATTGGCACGATCAGCTTCTGCAAGCTTGCGGCGATAGCTATCTACTTCTGCTTGCGATGCACTATTATTGTTAGAACTGAAGTCTGCCTTCATGGTGGCAAGATCTGAGTCACGGCCTTTCAGCTTGCGATCAAACTCCTGGCGCATCAAACTGGACTGATTTTGCTGTATTTCAATCCGCTTGCGTAAATCAAGGATGATTGCATCCTGCTGTTCGGCACGACGGCGCAGTGGTGCTATCTCGTGGTCAACTACCGGCCGTTTTTCGGCCTGCTTTAATTTTCGTTCTACTTCGCCTAACGCCGCTATTGCCTGAACCTTGGCAAAGGTCTCTTCTTCAACGCTGACTTTCAGAAGTCGTTCACGTTCGCGATCCGCGCTGTTATCCACAACGACGGGCGGGGCGACCGGCGCAGGTGGTTGTTTCAGTTGTTTCTCAGCATGCTTTAATTTTTGTTCTACTTCACCTAACGCCGCTATTGCCTGAACCTTGGCAAATGTTTCTTCTTCAACGCTGGCTTTCAATAATCGTTCTCGTTCGCGATCCGCTCCTTTATCCACAGCAACCGGCGGTGGAACAGGCGCAGGTCGCTGCTTCAGTGCCAGTAGCTCACGCACTTTTTGCTGTAGCTGGCCGACCTGATCGTTCTTCTGACTGAGTAGTTTCTGGTAATCATTTATGCTTGAGTCGTTTTTAAAATCAGACGCTGTGCTTTGCACAGCTGTCTTGTTTGACCCGGCCCGAGCCGCAGTGGCTATCTGACGATCTCTTTCACCCAGTGTAGCCAGTGCCTGAATTTTCTGGAAGGACTCGTCTTCAAGACGCTTTTTCAGGTGCTTCTCTCGCTCTCCCGAAGAGACAAGCGCGGTGATTTTCTGATGTCTTTCATCATCAATCGTCGCCTTAAATTGCTGCTCCTGACCACTCACCTGTCGGGGACGACGCTGAGCCGCGGCAGCCGGTGGCCGCTTGCTCTGCGATGGCTGTGGACCACGACTTGCCGTTGCTTTGGTTGCAACTGAAACCGTTTCTTTGTCGACAGGTTTTCGCGGTGCAGGATGTCTGCGATCAGGACCTCGATAGCCTGGGGGCGGGGCAATAGGCCGAGACAACTGCGAGTAGCTGCCATCTTTGTTCCGACGCACTGTTAGGGAAGCATCGCCTGACTGCATATTTTTGGCGGATACCGCGTAGCCACCACGATCCGATGTGCCTTCGTCACGAGCACGGAATTCGCGATCCCCGTAGGCATAATCCAGATCACCACGCAGACGATGAATTTCCTGATCACGCTGCAATATATCTTGCTCAAGAATCCTTCTGTTGCGTACGGTCGATCTGGACTTAAAAAATCGACTCAGCAACCAACCGACTAACAGACCGATTAAGCCCGCAACCAGTAACGAAAATCCAATCTCACCGATAAGATATTGCATCTACCTACCCCTTTTTCTTAACTGTTGTCCGCACTGGTAAGGAGATTGATATTGGTGTTGGTGCCGTACTTCTGTCGGCACAACTTTGCACTTCTAACAATATCCGTCAGCGACGTATCGAAATAAAATTTCAACAACTGCGAATCTTTCCAACAGGTTACATAATACCTCTCACGCTGGCGATTCAGGTAATACTTTGTTACGCAAAACGTAAAAAAGGAACATCAACCAATCAAAATTGTGATTGACTCAAGGGGTGATGAGGCGGGTAATTGTGCCTGTCACACTGACGAAACCATCGCTAAACGATGATCAGGGCAACAATACTTCGCGCTGCAATTTACCCAACCGACGTACCCATGGCTTGAATCGGCGCGCTTCACTGTCGAGCGTTTCAACCGCATCGAGCGCTTGCCGATTATCGTCAAACAGCCCGTATAACAAACCAAAATCAGGCGTCGCGTCGTTTGAGACAAGCGCCACAATATAGAACGGTGGCGCCAGACTGAGCGATTCGGCATATTCCTGCAGATTGCTTAGACTCGAAGCCGTGGCAAGTTGCAAAGTGAAGCTTTGGGCGGACTGGCGCAAAACCCAGTCGGCCGAATCCGGCGGAACAATAACCGTCTCGACGCGCACCGACAGCCCGGATACCTCCGCTGCAGACTGCTGTGCCATCGAAGGCAGTGTTTCGGCGCTAAGTGACGGAGCTACCGTGCGAGCCACATTTTTTGCCTTTCTGGTGTTATCAGCGATCTGCGACTGAGCGACAATGAGTTCATCGGCCGCTTCCGTCCGCCCGGTCGGCTGCATCGATTCGGCTTCCTCTGTAAAAGCCTCGGTCTCTGCAGAACCTGACTGCACTACTGTCGAGGTTGAGTTGGTGATCGCAACCTGATCATTCACATCATCGGATAGTGTTTCTGCTAACATTTCTTCGGAAGAATTCGCAACTGACTTCATTGACTGAGGGGGTCGATCCACTGGCAACGCATCTTCTGCTGTAACAAGTGCAGACACCGAATCCCGACCAGTTTCAGCACGTATCGACGCCGTCAACCCGGGGGTTTCAATCATTTGAACGGAAGGCTCAGCCTGATCTTCAATTATCGAATTACCTGCTATCGCATCCGCTTCAGTTTGGGCTACGTCTCCCTGTATGCCAATGCCCCGATGAATGCTACCCGGGCTTTGCTCCAGCGGTGGCACGCCATTACGCAATAAAAGCGCAACCCCCAAACCAACCACAGAAAATGAGACCGCCAGCGTTTTCACAGGTGTCATCAGCAACCGAGATGGCTTTTTACCTGCCACCCGTTGTGCTGCTCTGGCAAGCACAATGTCGTCAAGTCTATCGGGTGAGACTTGCCGGGGGGCTTGTCGATAAATCTGCTCCAACTCAGTCATGCGCCAGACTCCAGTCGTTGTCGCGTAGATGATTTCGCGTACCGCAGCCTGCTTTTCACTGTCTCACCGCCAACTCCTGTGATTTCGGCAATTTCTTTATTGGAAAATCCCTCCTGCTGCAAAATGAAGGTTTCTCGTTGCTCATTTGGCAATTCGTCCAGCGCTGCCATCAACTGGCGCAAGAGAAAATTATCTTCCACACTCAGATCGTTGGCAGGGAGCAGTTCATCATGGGGATCCAGCGCCAGATGAGGCTGATTGACTTTTCGCCGTTGGTAATCAATGACCTTGTTGCGACCGATTCGATATAGCCAGGTTCGAAACATGACGCCTTGTTCCTCATAATGGCCAGCGCGATCAATAACGCCCAGCCAGACCTCCTGAGCGATTTCTTCAGCTACCGAATGACGAGACAGACTTCGGTACAGGAAATTATAAAGTCCGTCCTTATAACGGCGGTAAAGCACCTCAAACGCCGCAGCGTCCCCTTTGCTATACGCGCGCAAGAGCGACGCGTCTGACCTGAGAGCGTATTTAAAGTTAACCCGCATTAGCACGGGCCGGGTTCTGCATCCAGTCTGGCATCAATACCCTTTAGTTTCGCGAACGGCAGTACGCCATAACAGGTTTATCGTTGCAGGCGGGGAAAAGAGGTTAAATTAATTATTATTATCTAATTCGGGAGCTAAAAACGAAAAAGAGCCGCATAAGCGGCTCTTTGTCGGATCATTATAACTTCGATGAAAAGTTAACGAGTAACTCTGAACTCATGCAAAGTGAATGTTCCAGTCCCCCAGAACGTCTCGGTTCCAATTTCGATTGCCCCCATGCATGTGTTGTTACCAATTGGCCAAACACCATGCGACGGCCCCTGATAGCGAGTCCAGTCGACAAATTTATTCCAGTCCAGCCAGCCCTGGTTCGAAGTGTTCTTCTCAACAAATGCGACGTATCCCCAGCCCAGCGACGGGTTGGTGTAGATATCCCAGAGTTTACCGTCAATTCTGGCTTCCGCGACTAATCTGCCTGGAGTTTTGGTGCTTGGCTTACCAACCCAGATCATCATTTCGAAGTGCTTGTTCCACTCTTCTGCTTCACAAGAGGTATGGAAGAATGACTCCAGTGCGACGTTTCGCTCTGGCGAACCGGTTTCTGAATAACGATATCGAACCTTGAAGTCAGGCAGATTGTTGATATTTGCCGGCAATCCAAGCTTCTGTGGCGTCCCGGACTGAGCATTTTTGGTTTTACGACCATAGTAAACCTGAGGATAGCTCTTTACCGAGTACTCATTACCCTGATCGCGTCGCAGCCAGTTGTAATCCCACTTGGCTACGTAGTTGCCACGACTGCCACCCAACTCGATGCATTGTGCCCAGTCATCGGTCCAGACATCACTGTCGTTCCAGGTGTTGTTTTGCAAAACATAATCATCATAGGAAATCTCGGCCCACGGCTGACACCAGCGAGTATTCAACAGCGGATTCTGTGAAGTCGCTGTTACGCCGTCAACCACAAGGCAAGTACGGTTGTTTTCATATCCGAATCCATCCGCGTTGCCATCACTTGCATCGGTCAGACAAATTGGCTGGCCGCGGTCATCGAAGCCTGGCACTGCGGGAGAGACAGGCGGCGGTGCAGCGCCATCGAGAACCAGATTGTTATTTCCGGGACGCACATCGCCCCAGCGGCAGGATTGGCCATTTTCAAAACCCCAGCCATTACCATTATCTGTGGCGATTGCCGTACAGTACGGTACACCGTTAGCGTCGGTAGACGCCGTGCCGGACGAACTACTCTGGGAACTACTTTGGGCATTGCTCTGGACATCATCAACGAATCGGCAGGATTGGTTATTTTCCCAGCCCCATCTACTGTCGTGGACAAGAGCATTTGCACTACAGGTAGGTGCCGAGCCACTGCTTGATGAGCTTGAGTTGTTTGAAGAGCCCGAGTTGCCTGAAGAGCTTGAACTGCCAGAGCTATCGTACCTGCAGGACCGGTTGTTTTCCCAGCCCCAGCCACCGCCATTGTTTATCGCGGCAGACGAACAAGTCGGCGCAGTGGCCGATCGACTGACAACACAAGAGCGACCGTTCTCAAAACCCCAATCGCCATTAATTTCTGCGGAAGCCGAGCAAACCGGGTAGTCGCTGGACATTCTGCAGGACCGGCCATTCTCAAAACCCCAGCCATCACCGTCGACATCTACAATGGCACTAGAGCATCGCGGGGCACTGGTTTGCGCCTCTACCGTTGAAAAAAAACTGAGAGAAACAACTATTGGCGCGCTCGCCAAACACACGAGCACCTTTTTAAAATATGTTCGTATCAACTGTTTTTACCGAGTTACCAGTGCACCAGCACCGGGTAAATTTGCGTGAGTAAGGCGTTCCATTGCGAACACAGGAACCAAACAAACAGAGCCCCGCGCTGTACTGCACAAGTGTGAAACCGTAAACAATTATAAAGTTGACTCCTAAGACATTAGGTTAAACAACGGTAACAACGCTCGGTTAAACTAGATTCAGCTTTAACTCTGCGCTATACAACCCTGTCTATCAGCCAATTTTTAAATCATTACTTTTAAGCCATGTTCATTAGTCATCCCGACTAATTGCTCCCAGGCCCTTGTATTTCTAGACGATTTCAGCACATGTGGATGCAGTTTTTGTACGGTTTTACTGCCCCATCGGCTAACAAAGGAGGCAAACTTCTTTCAGTAAACGACTAACTTACTGTTATGCAAGAGTTTTCCCGGACCGTCAACATAACAAGCCCGTAATCTTACTGATACGCTTTGCCGGTACGCCTTACCGATATTTCAGGCCAGCTTTTTATAACGAATACGATGGGGCTGTGAAGCGTCATCACCCATTCGTCGCTTGCGATCTTCTTCATATTCGGCGTAATTGCCAGCAAAGAATTCGACGTGTGAATCATCTTCATACGCAAGAATATGTGTCGCGACTCTATCCAGGAACCAGCGGTCATGAGAGATCACGATCGCCGAGCCTGGAAAGTCCAACAGCGCTTCTTCCAGTGCCCTCAGGGTTTCAACGTCGAGATCGTTGGAAGGCTCATCCAGCAGCAGCACGTTAGCCCCCTGCTTTAAGGTCATCGCCAATTGCAGGCGACCCCGCTCTCCACCAGATAAATCCTTAACCAGTTTCTGCTGGTCAGCGCCTTTAAAATTGAAGCGGCCAATATAGGCGCGCGACGGCATTTCGAAGTTACCGATCGCGATCTGGTCCTGGCCATTTGCCAAAAGTTCGAAAACCGTTTTTTCACCTTCGAGCTCATCACGGCTTTGATCAACCCATGCGATATCAACAGTCTCGCCTTTCTCAATGACACCGTTATCCGGTTGTTCAGTACCCATAATCATTCTGAACAATGTGGATTTACCGGCACCATTGCCACCGATAACCCCTACAATGGCCCCCTGAGGAACCGAGAAACTTAAATCATCGATCAGCAAGCGTTCACCGAAACCTTTTGAGACGCCTTTGAAATCCAGAACTTTTTCACCAAGGCGCTGCCCGGTAGGAATATAGATTTCATTGGTTTCACTGCGCTTTTGAAATTCCCTGGATTGCATTTCTTCAAACCTGGCCAAACGCGATTTGGATTTTGACTGCCGCGCCTTAGCCCCCTTACGAACCCATTCCAATTCTGCTTTCATGGCCTTGGCGTGAGAGGATTCCTGTTTTGATTCTCTTTCGAGTCGGTCGGCTTTGGCCTCCAGCCAGCCAGAATAATTACCCTCAAAAGGAATCCCACGTCCCCGATCAAGCTCGAGTATCCAGCCAGCTACATTGTCGAGAAAGTAGCGATCGTGGGTAATGGCAACAACAGTGCCTTCAAAGTCGTGAAGAAATCTTTCAAGCCAGCCAACAGAGTCAGCATCCAGGTGGTTGGTCGGTTCGTCCAGCAGCAGCATATCTGGTCCGGATAACAATAAGCGACACAAAGCCACACGACGTTTTTCACCACCTGATAGATTTTTAACAATGGCGTCCCACGGTGGCAGACGCAGTGCATCGGCCGCAATATCAAGCTGCCTTTCGAGGTCGTGACCACCGGACGCCTGTAAGACAGCTTCCAGTTTTGCCTGCTCTGCGGCCAATGCATCAAAATCTGCATCGGGTTCGGCATAAGCGGCATAGACTTCATCAAGCCGGGCTTTCACAGAATTAACCTCGTCAACGGCTTCTTCTACTGATTGCCGAACCGTGTGCTCATCATTCAGTTGCGGCTCCTGCGGCAGGTAGCCCACTTTGATGTCCGGCATTGGACGAGCTTCGCCATCGATCTCTGTGTCGAGTCCCGCCATGATTTTAAGCAGCGTAGATTTACCAGCACCGTTTAACCCCAGTACGCCAATCTTTGCGCCGGGAAAAAATGATAGCGAGATGTCTTTTAGAATCTGGCGTTTCGGAGGAACGACCTTCCCCACGCGATTCATTGTGTAGACGTATTGAGCCATGTTAAAAAGTACCTGTCAGAATTTTGTACCTATGACCACCCAGCCGACCACCCCACTCGGTTTCATGTACAGCTAAGCTATGGTATTAAGGCATGCATTGCGCATATAACTTGTTTGAATGCGGCAAACTATTGTCACTCTCTGGTTCAAACTTCCAGCAAAGCTGAACAGGCGAGCACCTGGTGCTACAACTTTGCGCTGCATTTTAACATACATACTCTACTTTCTATTTACTATCCACGAACCCGCTTTACCTAGAGGACCCACGGTCGATGAGCAATCAGGAATATATCTCTCAAGGCGAACTCAGCATAGCCTCCCCGTTGTATCAATTGGTCAATGAGGAAGTCTGCCCCGGTACTGGTGTCGCACCAGAGAAATTCTGGACAGAACTCGAAGGCATCATCAAAGACTTCGCCCCGCGCATAAAGGCTCACCTGCAGGTTCGTGATGAATTACAGGACAAGATAGATAACTGGCACAAACAAAACGGTACCGGCCCCGGCTATGACGCTGACGCTTATAAAGCGCATTTGCAGTCAATTGGTTATCTGGAATCCGATGTCGATGCTTTTACCATCGCAACCAGCAAAGTTGACTCGGAGATTGCCACCACTGCGGGCGCTCAGCTTGTGGTCCCGCTGGACAATGCCCGCTTTGTGCTAAACGCTGCCAACGCCAGATGGGGCAGTTTGTACGATGCTCTGTATGGCACTGATGCCATCCCTGAAACCGACGGCGCAACGCGTGCCGGTGCTTATAACCCGGCTCGCGGTGCAAAAGTCGTCAGTTATTGCCGTGATTTTCTGAATCAGCATTTCCCGCTGAATAATGGCAGTCACCATAACGCTACCGCCTATATTAACAATGGGGGCTCACTGGAGGTTCAACTGGAAGACGGTACTTCAGCACAACTACAATCCGCAGATCAGTTTAAAGCATTTACCGGCGACGCTGCCTCGCCAGAGAAAATACTGCTGGCTAAAAACAACCTGCATGCTGAGCTTTGTTTCGACGATACCCATCCGATTGGCAAAACTGATCCGGCCAACATGTGCGATATCATCCTTGAGTCCGCAATAACCACAATCTGTGACTGCGAAGATTCGGTTGCGTCAGTGGATGCTGATGATAAATGTATGGTTTATCGCAACTGGCTGGGCCTGATGACAGGCAAGCTCGCGCATACATTTAGCAAAGGTGGCGAGTCTATTGACCGCAAGCTGGCCGAAGACAGACACTACATTGCCGTAGATGGCAGTGAACTGATACTGCCTGGCCGCAGCGTGTTGCTGGTGAGAAACGTAGGCACTCAGCTTATGATCGACACCGTCAAATACAACGGCGAAGAAGTACCAGAGACATTAATCGATGCTATGGTGACTTCTCTGTGTGCAAAACACGACCTGCTCGGTAACGGCGATTTCCGCAATAGTCGCACTGGATCAGTCTATATTGTTAAACCAAAGATGCATGGCTCATCTGAAGTCGCTCTGGCCACAGAGTTGTTCGATCGAGTAGAAGATGCCCTTTCCATTGAACGCAACACTCTCAAAATGGGCATCATGGATGAAGAGCGTCGTACCACGGTTAATCTTAAAGCGGCGATCAACGCAGCACGTGAGAGAGTTGTTTTCATTAATACCGGTTTCCTTGATCGAACCGGTGATGATATTCACACCTGTATGGAAGCCGGCCCCATGCTTCCAAAAGCCGAAATCAAACAGGCCAAATGGTTACTGGCTTATGAAGACAACAATGTTGACTGCGGCCTTGCATGTGGGCTTCAGGATCATGCACAGATCGGGAAAGGGATGTGGGCGATGCCAGATGAAATGGCAGCCATGCTAAAAACCAAAATCCAGCACCTGGAGCAAGGTGGTAACACGGCATGGGTACCTTCACCAACCGCAGCTACCTTACACGCAACACATTACTTCGGGCTTAACGTTCGCGATCATCAAAACGAACTTAAAAAACGGACCCCTGCCAGCGTGGACGATATATTAACCATTCCTCTGCTACCCGCGGGCCGCAACTTAAGCGCTGAGGAAATCAAAAATGAACTCGACAACAATTGTCAGGGTATTCTTGGTTATGTTGCACGGTGGGTCGGACAAGGTATTGGTTGCTCCAAAGTACTGGATATAAATAACGTCGCATTAATGGAAGATTGTGCAACGCTCCGAATCTCTAGCCAGCATGTCGCCAACTGGCTGCATCACGGCATTATCACTGAAGACGATGTCATAGAAGCCATGCAACGACAGGCAGCGGTGGTTGATCAGCAAAATGCAGGTGACGCTGCCTACCAGCCGATGGCAGCGGGTTTCGATCAGAGCGTGACTTTTCAGGCATCACTTGATCTCGCCTTAAAGGGACGCGCACAGCCCAATGGCTATACAGAGTTCATACTCTATGAACGCCGTCAACAAGCCAAACGCGCTGCATAA
>CAZNOB010000115.1:0-16545 GCA_964574535.1 uncultured Granulosicoccaceae bacterium
CCAACAGTACCGATCGCCAGGCATAAATAAGTAATGCAGCTATATAAGCCGATAATCGCGCCGCGTTGTTTAGAGTCGGTTGCATTGAGTGCAGCAATCAGAATATTAAGTCCCAGGTGATTAAACATACCCCACAGCCCGGCTGCTATTACCAGCGCCGGATAACTACCAGCTGAGATTGCCAGCACAATATAAACCACAGCAAGACAAGTCAGTGCGATATTGGGTAATCGAAAGCGAGTGGAACCACCGGGAGCGTTGGTCAGACGATCAAGCATCGGATCAAGCAGGGTTGCCAGTCCAAAGCCCGTTCCGTAGCTTATCGCGATCCAGGCATTTGCTTTGACAGAGTATCGCAAAGCCTCAACGATATGATCGCCTACGAAATTGTAGACGCCATAAAACGCCGTCATATAGCAAGCAACAACGAACAGCAGATAGGGCACGCCCGGTACCTTGAATGCAGTTAAAGGGGTGGAGGCATTTTTCAGTGACGTTCTGTTTGGGATATCGCTGCGTGTGACTCGAATAAAAGCCGTCGCCGAAAAAACCGCCAGAGTCATATAAACGGCCCTCCAGTGAAAGCTGTCGCTAATCAGGGCGGAAAGACTGACGCCGAAAACCAGGCTGACTGTCCAGCCGATGAGTACCAGCCCGAGCACTCTGCTCTCCTGGTTTTCAGGCGCGATGATCGCAGCGCTGGTATAACAGGCCGGAAGTGCTACGCCCGCCGCCAGCCCGGCAAATAGCTGCCCGCAGCCGAGCACGACCACATTCTGTGCAACAGTGCAAATCGCAAATGAAAGCGTTAACACAGCGACTGCACAACTCAAAACAAAGCGTGCACCTTTATGGTCTATGTATCTTGCCAGTAGTAATGCACTGATCGCAGTGCCAAGCCCGAATGCTGCGGAAGCGCGCAGTGTTGCTGTAATGCCTGCGCCAAGGTCACGTGCGATATCCGGGGCAATCGGCCCAAGTGCCAGGGAGTTTGATCCAACCACTGCCACCACAGTCATTAGTAGCCAGACTGCCGCAGGGGTGGGCGGTGATTTAGTGAGGTGCAATGCGGTCGAACCAGTTAACAGCGAGGGATGCACCGTCATGATAACGCCAGTCTATCGGTTACTGCCATGTAAATATTTTGGCACCTCAGGCTGTAGTACCAGGTCATCTGTTGTGAAGTCGGGGAGCCAGTGATACCAGGCACTCGACCGTAAAAACCCGTGTTTCTCCATTGATTTTAATAGCTTAGGCAGGATTCCCCGACATAGTTCAGAACCTTGGCGTCCCTCGTAAAATCCGACTGTGTCGCAGTAATTGTGGTGTTGTTTTAGTTTGACGTCGGGCTGCCGTAAATTTGTCAGATTAAGATGAGGGAGCGGCGTTTTGTGCGCTCGATAACCGATTCTTTGTACGTGCAGAGATCTGCTGGTCGCTGACACAACGGATATAATTGGTCTGAGAGAGAAGAATGAAACTAAAATTAGCTGCAGCGGTAGCACTGCTTCCGGTACTCGTTGCTTGTGGTGGTGGTGGTGGAGGCGATAGCTCTGGCGACAACAGTCTCGATCCGGATCGTGGTAACACCGGTGACAACATCAATACCGACAATCCAATCAATGAAGACAGAACCCGCCCGGCGTCTGGTAGCTTTTCAAGCACAATGACACCTGTTAAAGATAACGGTGCAAACCCGTTTCCGAACGAAGGTCCGCAGGAAGTTAACATCAATCGGGTAGTGGCATGGCCCGGTTTGCGATTCGGTGATTTTCTGGTGACGAATAATCCCTGGAACGCGAGTGCTGGTACTTATGAAAACTGGTATCAGGACATCAGCCTCATTTCGTCTGGCGATAATGTACAGGCCGTCATTGACTGGGATTGGGGTGCCTCTGCAGATACTCATGGTTCATTGTTTAATACCAAGTCTTTCCCTGAAGTGATTTACGGTACGAAATCTCAGGCAGAGCGTTCTGGTGACTTTGCTACGACAGGTTTACCTGTAGAGCACTTTGACTCACCGGTCTGGACTATTGATTACGCTTATAACACGCAAGGTCGACGGTCTTCTTCTAACAGTGGTGGTGGTACTGACTCTGAATACAATGTAGCGATTGAGTCTTTTTACCACGACTCATGTGATATCAAGCGCACAGGTGCGCCAACGGATAACCAGGTGATGGAAATCATGGTTTGGCTGAAGCTTGATCAGAACAAGCCATCGGGTCAGTCGCCACACCCCGATCCTTTTACAACATCAGATGGCCGGGTTTACGATGTTTATGCGAAATCTTCCAATTACAACTACATCGCCTACGTAGCGCGCGAAGAGCAGACCAGTGGTTCGGTTATGTACACTGAAATACTGAATGATGCCGTCGATAACGCTGCCAAGTATGGTGTTTATCAAGTGAAGGATACTGACTGCCTGGCAAACATTCTTGCCGGTACAGAGATCTGGCACGGTGCGGGTACTTTCACTCTTACTGACTACCAGATTCATCGCACTTACTGATAGCGATTGGTAGTTAAAAACGTCGCTTATAGCAGCGGCGTTTTAAATTTACGAAAAAGGCCAATTGATTTCAATTGGCCTTTTTTTATGTCTGACTGGTTTACCCATTGGTCGGTTGTGTGCACTAAAATCATCCGGTAATCCTGTTCCGTCTATATGTTTGCGCAACCCACTTCCATGATCACTCTAAAACGCCGCAGGCACCCGAAGGGCTGAATAGTCGCAAGGCGACTTTTGGTTGCTTTTTCGTCGTTTGAAAAGTGACTCCGCCTGAAGGGCGTGTCGCTTTTGGTCTTTTCAAAAATGAAGGCCCCGGCAGGGATGTCGTGTTAGCTGCGCGACAGGCGTGTTGTGGACAAAAAAAACGCCGCTAAAGAAGCGGCGTTTTTAAATTCTTATGAAAAAGGCCAATTGAATTTCAATTGGCCTTTTTTATTACTTCCTAGTTTACCCTGAATTTATTCAAGGTAAACGTACCTGAACCCCAGAAGGTTTCAGTGCCAATTTCTATCGCACCCATGCAGGTGTTTCGAGCCATCGCCGGAACACCATTTCGGGGCCCTTCAAATCGGGACCAGTCAACAAAGGCGTTCCAGTCAAGGATACCGCGGGTACTGGGTTCTTTCGCAACAAACGCGACATAGGCCCAGCTCAAAGCCGGATTAATATAGACATCCCATTCCTGACCACTCAGCGTTACTGTGGTGACCGGAGTTCCCGGAGTTCGAATATTGGGAACACCGACCCAAACCATCATTTCATACTGTTTGTTGTGTTCTTCAGCTTCACAACTGGTATGGAAAAATGATTCCAGTGCAACATTGCGCTCAACTGTACCGGTTTCACTGTAGTCGTACTCAACCCAGAATTGCTTCAGGTTGTTAACGCTGGCTGGTAAGCCGGTTTCTGCTACTGTTCCTGAAACGTTGTATTGAGTCTTGCGACCGTAATAAACCTGCGGGTAAGACTTTACCGCAAATTCATTGCCTTCATTGCGGCCCAGCCAGTTGTAGTCCCACTTAGCAACATAGTTACCTGGAGATCCTGTGAGTTCGATGCACTGTGACCAGTTGTCCGAGTACACTTCGCTGTCGTTCCAGGTGTTGTTCTGCAGGCGATAGTTTCCGTAGCCAATCTCCAGCCAGTGAATGCACGAGCGTTGATTAAGCAGTGGATCATTGCGAGTTGCAGTAGCGCCTGGGAGCACAACGCAGGTACGGCCGTTTTCGTAGCCAAAACCGTTGTTGCCTGCATCACTGCTGTCAGTCAGGCATACCGGATGACCGTTACTGAAGCCGGCGTTTGCTGCCGCCACGGGTGGTGGTGCGGTGGCAGCTGAAGTACCTGTTGGTTGAATTGCATCTACTGACGCAGATGTGATCCGGCATGATCTGCCATTTTCGAATCCCCAACCGTCGTTGTCGTCGTCAGATGCTGTGGAAAAACACACAGGTGCGGTTGTTGAGCTGCTGCCAGAAGCAGCGCTTGTCTGTGGTACGACACTGGCAGCCGGAGTCGAGTTTCCGGAGTTTGTCTGGCCGACTCGACAAGTGCGATTGTTTTCCCATCCCCAGCCGTCTCCGTCGGGGTCGATACTTGCGCTGGAGCAGGTTGGAAAGCGGGAGTCATTAGTGCCTGTAGTGTTCGCGCTGGACGAGGTCTGGCTTCCGTTAACCTGACAGGAACGGTTGTTTTCCCAACCCCAGCCGTCGCCATCGATGTCTGAAGATGATGATTGACAGACTGGGAAATTGTTTGCGTGGACACTTGTGGAAATTAGCGTTTGACTGGAAAGTCCAACGAAGACACAGAGAGCGCTGGTACGCAGTGCTTGTCTTCCCTGGTGTAAGCGGTAAGTCATAATTAAACCTGTTTGTTAAAAATTGGTGACACAAACACAACTGTAGTTGCTGTTTCGCCGTTCGCTTGTTACAGCAGTTAACGATTGGAAAGATGGATCAGTTTAGTGATTAGGGTTAAGAGGCGGTAATGTTCGACCGCATGTTGTTCTGACGCAACAAAAACGTGAGCTAGTCGATGTTTGTGGCTGAAACCCTTTGTTTAAGCGGTTTTGTATCAGATTTGATGCACTGTTTAGCGCGAAAAAACACAATAAAACCCGTTTTTATGTGACGTAGTGCAGGATGATTGCTTTGCCGAATTAGTGTTCTTACAGAATGTTCATCTATCCGTAAAAGCACGGTTTTGAGTCTGAAATAAGGCGAATCACTAATGTGACTTTGCATTCTTGCGGCAGACTCTGTGGCGTAGAATAAATGCCGCGTCCAGGCTATGACGCGCCAATTAAATCACACGTTGAAAACAACATGACTCATCCTACGATCACTGTCAGTGCAACTGGACATGTCAGTACGATTACTCTGAATCGTCCCGGCAGCCTGAATGCTTTTAATGCGCAACAGCGTGCCGAGCTGCTGACCGCCGTCACAGATGCCAACGCCCATGCTGACGGCAGAGTCGTGATTATCACCGGAGCGGGCAAAGGATTTTGCGCGGGTGCTGACCTGGCTGAAAAAATACCAGACGGCCAAACCGTTGAGCAACGCATAAACGATGAATATAAGCCCATACTGCTGGGCATTGCAGAATCCCCGAAAACTTATATTGCTGCTGTAAACGGTGTCGCCGCCGGAATAGGGGGGTCGCTTGCTCTGGCCTGCGATCTGGTGGTAATGCAGGACACGGCCTATCTGTTTCAGGCGTTCTCTGCCATTGGGCTGATACCGGATGGCGGTATATCCCTGCACCTGAGTCAGACAATCGGTCCGAAGAAAGCGTTTGAAGTGATGGCGCTGGGCCATAAGTTAACCGCCGACGAATGTGCACGTCTGGGCCTTATTAACCGGGTAAGTGCTGCGGGGCAATTAATGGATGACTGTGATGCTCTGGCCATGCAGTTATGCGAGCGTGCGCCGCTGTCACTTCGCTATACCAAAGAAGTCATGCGATCAGTGGCTGGTAAATCGCTTGGTGAGGCCATTTCAATTGAGGCGAAGACTCAACTCATCACTAACCAGTCAGAAGATTTTAAAGAGGGGAAGGCGGCCTTCATTGAAAAGCGAAAAACTGTTTGGAAAGGCTGTTAGCTCCATTATTTGCCAATTTTGAGGGCATCCCGCTTGTCCATGGGCCCGTTGCTGCGTTTATTCTATCCATTCCCCGCTTTGCTATGGCTATTGAGATTTTATTGCGTAGAATGGAGGCGGGCACTCTAGGAGGAAAGAAACTATGTCCCTAAAAAAATGGGTAACTCTCATTGGATTTTCGTTGTTCCTGTCATCGAAGCTTGTGACAGCGCAGGAGGCAGGCGGTAATCTGGTCTATATTGTTCAACCTGAACCACCGTCGCTCGCACCATATTTATCGACATCCGGCCCTATTGGTCTGGTTGCTCCAAAAATTTATCAGGGCTTACTTGACTACGATCTGGATCTCAACATTGTTCCCGAACTCGCAGAAAGTTATGACATAAGCGAGGACGGCTTAACAGTAACTTTTAATTTGCAGAAGGGTGTCACCTGGCACGACGGTAAGCCGTTTACCTCTGCAGATGTTCAATTCAGTATCATGGATGTTCTCAAGAAGTTTCATCCGCGCGGACCTAACTCTTTTAAAGAAGTGAGTGAGATTCAAACACCTGATGATCACACGGCTATCTTTAAACTGGATCGCCCGGCACCTTATATGATGCGTGCTTTTGCGGGTTACGAATCTCCAATTGTGCCAAAGCACCTGCTTGAAGGTACAGATATTCGCTCCGCAGATCTGGCCAACAACCCGGTAGGCACCGGACCGTTTAAGTTTGTTGAATGGAAAAAAGGCCAGTATATCCGTCTGGAAAAAAATGAAGACTACTGGAAAGAAGGTCTGCCATATCTTGATCGCCTGGTCGCAAGGATTATCCCTGACGCATCAACCCGTACCGCAGCCATGGAAAGTGGCGAAGTCATGTACGGTGCCTATGGTGCGATTCCCAATGTCGATGTCGTTCGGCTTCGCGAGATGGACAGCATTGGTATTACTACCGATGGCTATTCGATGATCAATCCGGTTTCTCTTCTGGAATTCGATACCACCCAACCTCCATTTGATGATCCCGCTATTAGAAACGCGATCTCCATGACTATTGATCGCCAGTTCCTGATCGATAACATCTGGTTTGGCTACGGCAATGCAGCGACAAGTGCACTGTCTTCCAACTTCGAACCCACCGGTCTCTACAAGGCAAGTGCCAACTATCCGGGTAAGCCTGACACCGCAGCCGCTATTAAAATACTTGATGATGCCGGTATAAAGGCAGACGCCAATGGAGTCAGGTTAAAAGCCACGCTTGATCTAATCCCCTATGGTGAAGACTGGCGTCGTGCCGGTGAATATATCAAGCAGGCACTTGGCGATATCGGAATAGACCTGGATCTGCGCTACGAAGATGTGCCCACCTGGATCAAACGTGTTTATGGTGACTATGATTTCGCCATGAATCTTAATTACTTCTATCAGTTGCCAGATCCGGTTATTGGTGTTCACCGTCACTATGGCACTGATCAGATCCGCGCGGGCACACCGTTTGTTAACTCCAGTCGGTACAGTGATGAAGAGCTTGATAACTTACTAGTTGCCGGTGCAACTTCTGCCGATCCTGAAGAGCGCAAAGGCATTTACCACAAAATTCAGGATAAGCTCGGTACCGATCAGCCGGTGGTCAATCTTTTTGAGATGAAGTTCATCACTGTATTTAACAAAAAGCTGAAAGACCATGACTACTCCGCGATGGGGTCTTATTCGTCGTTTGATCGTACCTGGCTGGAAAAATAGTTCAGCCCGCTAACGACCGTTGTACTCTAACGCAGCCGGGCAACCCAGCCCGGCTGTTTTTTGTTAAAGCCAGAAAATTCTAATCTAATGAACCACAGCGCCAAACGTATACGCTACGTGCTTAAACGCCTGCTACAGGCAATCCCTGTCATTGTAGCTATTCTGGTGGTTAACTTTTTTCTATTGCACCTGGCCGAAGGTGATGCCGTAGATGTGCTGGCAGGAGAGGCCGGTTCTGCCACGCCGGAATATATGGCGCAGTTGCGAGAGAAGTTCGGCCTTGATAAACCGTTACCGGTGCAATTGGCGATCTACCTTAAAAACGTCTTGTCATTTGATCTGGGTTATTCGTTTCGCCACGATATGCCGGTTTCCAAGCTGGTGCTGGATCGTTTTATCCCGACGCTGTTGTTAATGGTCTCTACCATATTACTGGCCGTGGGTTTCGGCATAGTGTTGGGGCTGCTGGCTGCCTCTGGTCTTAATACCTGGCGCGACAACGTAATCTCGATTTTTGCCTTAATCACCTACGCCACGCCGCTGTTCTGGATTGGCCTGATGATGATCGTGGTGTTCTCGCTAAAGTTGCACTGGTTTCCAACCAGTGGCATGGAAAACGTCGCCATGTTTTATGAAGGATGGGATCGGGTCAAAGATATCGCCCATCATCTGGTGATGCCCACCGTCACTTTGTCTTTATTTTATCTGGCACTGTATACACGGTTAATGCGTGCTTCCATGCTTGAGCAAGCGGGCATGGATTACGTAGTGACTGCAAGAGCCAAAGGTCTCACGGAACGGCGTATTGTATTTGGTCATATCCTTAGAAATGCCCTGTTACCCGTGGTCACTATGGCGGGGGTGCAGGTGGGGGCGCTGATTGGCGGTTCGGTGATCGTTGAATCCGTATTTGCCTGGCCGGGGCTGGGTATGCTGGCCTATGAAGCGTTGTTCTCACGCGATCTGAATCTGTTGCTTGGCATCTTTCTATTGTCGGCATTACTGGTGGTGGCAATCAACCTGATTGTCGATATCATCTATTCCTTTCTTGATCCGCGTATAGAGGTTTCCTGAATGACTTTCTGGCAGCTGTACCGGCGCAATCGCTCTGCTGTTATAGGGCTAACAATATTATTAACCGTTATAGTGATGGCTGCGTGTGCATCAATCATCTTCCCGGAAGATCCCTTCAGGCTGGTAGGCAAGCCCATGTCGCCACCGGGTGAAAACGGTTTTTTACTTGGCAGTGACACACTGGGACGTGACGTGGCCTCGGGAATCGCCCATGGTGCCAGAACATCATTAATGATCGGTGCACTCGCCACAGCGGTGGCTGTACTTCTTGGTGCGGTACTGGGCGGGCTTGCGGGTTATTACGGCGGCTGGACTGATGACATACTAATGCGTGTCACCGAAATGTTTCAGACGATCCCGTCATTCATCTTCGCCATCCTTATTGTCGCCATCATGAAGCCTTCGATACAGAGTATCGTTATTGCTATAGCGGTGGTGTCGTGGCCGGCAGTCGCCCGGCTGGTACGCGGGGAGTTTATCTCGCTTCGCAACAGAGAATTTATTCAGGCTTGTCACAGTGTTGGTATGGGGGATATCCGCATTATGATGGCTGAAATCCTGCCCAACTGTTTATCACCCATTATTGTTGCAGGATCACTGATGGTGGCAACCGCTATCCTGATAGAAAGCGGTCTGTCATTTTTAGGTCTGGGTGATCCAAACATCATCAGCTGGGGGTTTCAAATCGGCGCAGGGCGCACCGTGTTGCGATCAGCCTGGTGGGTTTGCACATTTCCCGGTGTGGCCATCCTGCTAACTGTACTGGCGATTAATCTGGTGGGTGAAGGATTAAATGATGCACTTAATCCACGCTTGCGGGAACGCACATGAGCAACCCTGATCAATCTGCCGTATTGCTGGATATTCGCAATCTGTTTGTCAAATTGCCCAAAGGGGCTGAACGAACACACGCCGTTGAAGACATCAGCTGCGCACTCAATAGAAACGAAATACTTTGTGTTGTAGGGGAATCAGGCTCAGGTAAATCAATCACCGCCAGAGCTATCATGGGCTTGTTGCCCGCGCCACATGTAATGGTCGATCAGGGCGATATTCACTTTAACGGCGAGAACCTGACCACCGTTAAAGAAAGCCGTATGCGAGAAATCCGTGGTGGTGAAATATCAATGATCTTCCAGGAGCCAATGACAGCCCTTAACCCGGTCATGACCATCGGCAATCAAATTGATGAAGTCATTCGCTTCCATACCAAAATAAAAAAGAAGCATCGCCGTCAGCAAGCGCTGGATCTGATCAGCAGCGTACATCTGCCGGATCCGCAACATGTCATCAGAGCGTATCCACATGAACTCTCCGGTGGTCAACGCCAGAGAGCCATGATAGCCATGGCACTTGCCATGGAACCGAAAATACTCATAGCAGATGAACCCACCACTGCACTGGATGTCACCACACAGGCACAAATACTTAAACTCATTAAAGAGCTTCAGGTCGATCACGACACCGGGGTGTTATTCATCACTCATGATTTTGGTGTGGTGGCAGACATCGCCGATCGAGTAGCAGTCATGCAACACGGTAAAATTGTAGAGATTGGAGAAACCGGCCAGGTACTAAACAATCCTCAGCATCCATATACACAGGGACTGATGCGTGCGGTTCCAAGCTTAACGCCCCCCGCTGTACGCGATATCTCTGACAAGGAAGAGCTGTCAGTAAACAAGCTTACTAAAACCTACAAAAGCGGTGGCAGCTGGTTTGGACTGGGTGCAAAAGAACGGATAGTTCATGCAACCGATGAAGTCAGTATCCGACTACATAAGGGCGAAACATTGGGAGTCGTCGGTGAATCCGGATCAGGTAAATCAACACTGGCGCGCTGCATAGTACGTTTGATTAATGCTGAAGAAGGCGAAATACTTTATAAGGGTGTTGACCTGCGCCCGCTAAATCGCAAACAAATGCGACCCTATCGTTCCAAAATCCAGATGGTATTTCAGGACCCGTTTGCCTCTCTTAATCCCAGGTCCAAAGTCGGGCGTATCATCGCAGATGGTCCGCGAATTTTAGGCGTCGCCTCTACAGAAGCAGACAAGCGTGCCAAAGAAATGCTGGAACTGGTTGGTCTGGACGAACGCGCTTTTGATCGATTCCCGCACGAGTTCTCAGGCGGACAGCGGCAACGAATAGGTATCGCTCGCGCACTTGCACTTGACCCTGAAATCCTGGTGGCTGATGAACCCGTCTCCGCGCTCGACGTCTCTATACAAGCACAGATACTTCAGCTGCTGGCAGACATTCGTGAACGATTGCAGCTATCGATGATCTTTATCACGCATGATTTGAGAGTAGCGGCACAGGTGTGTGATCGGATTGCTGTAATGAAGCTGGGTAAAATCGTCGAAGCCGGGCCTACTTCTACCTTGTTTGCGAATGCAGAGCATGCGTATACCCGTGAACTGCTAAATGCTGTGCCGGGGAGGGACTGGCATCCTCAAAGGTCGGAGACGTTGTAGAGGTTGCGGGGCGGGTGTTTGTGGAATTAATAGTGCTTGCCCGGGCTTTCGTCTGACAAGTTTATTAGTTTCTTAAATTCGGCCAATATTTCGCTGGATTTTTGCTTTTCACCGCTGCTGCTTCACTACTCACAGCCCCACAAACCCCAGCCCATGAAGCGCTATTGAAGCCTCTGTCGGGCGCGCGTGATTTAGTTCTCGCCAGCCTGTTCGTTTTTGGACTGCAAAAATGAAGGGCCCCTGCGGGGATCTACTAATTGCGCAACCCACTATAACGATCAGCCTAAAAAGTCAGCCTGTTGGCTGCGTAGGTAGTTTGATACTGTATCAAGCGACGTGTTTTTAAATGTTGGGTTATATTTGGGGATTTTGTCTAATGTATTCTCTATGAGTGCAGTTACTTTCCGTTGATTGAAAGGTTTGCTATCAGTGCGATGCTGTTCGCTTGCTGGGGTTGGAATTTTTTGGGTTATTATAAGCTGTTGATAATTATTGGGGTTTTTCGTCCGGGTTCTGGTTTTTTTGATGGGGTTTGCTCTGTTAGTATCTGTCTTGATTTATGGTGTATTTATATACAGTTATTTGAATGATAAGTAAAGAGATAGAGAAATGCAATTGTGTCGTGAGGGTGGGGCCGAGAATGAAAGAGTCATCGATTGAATTGACTGTGGTGCTACGCGGGTTGAAAAGATTTATACAGGCGTCTTGTTGAAATGTATTATACGGGCGTCCTGTTGAAATTGTTTATACGGGCGTCAGTATAAATCACTGTTAGCTATAAAAATAACCACCATTTCTTCGAGGTAGAGTAGTGTCAAAAATAAATTTGGATGCATTAATACAGCGTGAGGACTTCGCTGTCGACGGTGGCCCCGGAGTGCAGAAACCTGGGGACACACTGAAAGTTAGTGAGCTGATAAAAGGGGAGAGTTTTTTCTATTCCTCACTAAGAAAACCGGATTTCCAACGAGAAACAGCTGACTGGGACAAGGCAAAGATTAGTTCATTTATAAAAAGTTTTATTGACGGAGACCTTATTCCTTCAATTATCCTCTGGCAGGCAGGTCAATATGTTTTCGTAATAGACGGTGCTCATAGACTTAGCGCCCTTATAGCATGGGTAAATAACGACTACGGAGATGGGTTTATTTCTCAAGCATTTTTTGACCATGAGATAGACAATGAGCAAAAGCGACTTGCAGATCAGACTAAAAGGCACGTCGATAAAGATGTAGGTTCTTATTTGAGCTTTATGACAGCCGTTAAAAATCCCGAGCAAGCACACCCAGATCTTCTTGCAAACGCCAATAGGTTGGGATTTCTATCCCTGCAGCTCCAATGGGTTAGTGGAAATGCAGAGAAAGCGGAAACCTCCTTTTTTACAATCAACCAAAAAGCAACTCCAATAAGTGAAACGGAAATTGCTCTGCTAAAAGCCAGAAAAAAGCCATATGCAATGGCGTCAAGGGCAATACTACGTTCCGGTAGTGGTCATAAATATTGGGATATGTTTGATCCGGCAGTTCAGGCAGAGATAGAGAGCCTCGCCAAGGCAGTCAATGAAAACCTCTTCACGCCGGAAATAAAAAATCCGGTAAAAACACTGGATCTACCTTTAGCAGGAAAAGGCTACTCATCAAGAACGCTGCCGCTTATTTTTGACTTGGTAAAGTTATCGAACAACGTATCAGAGAAAGTAGTTAACGAGGATGAAAATGGGGATGAAACTATTTATTATCTGAAAGCCACAAATAAAATAGTACGGCGTTTTACTACCACGCATACATCCTCACTAGGGCTACATCCCGCCGTATATTTCTATAGCGAAAAAGGAAGGTACCAGCCTACCGCTTTTATGGCATGGATTGAAATAGTCAAAGAGCTTGATCAGAATAATAAATTCAATGAATTTACTGGCCTGCGCGAGCAAATGGAGGAGGTGTTAATTCGATATAAATATTTCACCAATCAGGTGACTTTGAAATATGGAAGTGGATTAAAAGGATATAAACAACTCAAAGAGGTTTATGATCACATGTATTCACTTGCTCTTGGAAAAACAGATATTGAGGAAACAGCGATAAAACTAAAGGAAAAGTTCCCTTATCTAAATGTTGAATTTAAGGGGGATGAAAGTTCTGCTTCAAATTTCAACTCAAATACAAAATCCGAAGTATTTCTTAAGTCGGCGTTAAAAACAGCAAACAAATGCAGTATTTGTGACGGCTACATACATTTGAAGTCAATTACTATTGATCACATAGACCGTAAAGAGGATGGTGGGATTGGTGTTGAGTCTAATGGACAATTAACACACCCATACTGCAATAGTACTTACAAAAACTAGCTAACAAGAACTTGCAAGCCGACGTTTCACGCGGTGTCCGTTTGCGTGAATGTCGTTCCTCCATTTTATCACGCAAACGGCCCCCGCGTGAAACGCGGCTGAAGTTGGCGTTACATTCAACGTTGACCATTTTATAATTGATCTATATCGGGTTGCATTAGCGTTTGGAAGATATTTCTGACGCAACTTTATAGCCGCGGAGGAGCGAATATATGGAGGTTAAAACAGAAGTGCCAATGGGTTGGGCCGGATTTATGGACGTGCTGGGGTTTTCTTCAGCAATGCAAAACACGCAACAGTTCGAGCAATTAACAAAGAATCTAGAAAAACTCACACAAAGATGTCATGAAAAGATTAAGCAGTCATTCTCCCAATGGATAGAACTGTACACTTTTAGCGACAGTTTTTTCTGCATCGGAAAACAGTCATCCACACAAACCCTTCAAAGTTTAATTGAGTTTGGACAATATGTGCTAACAAACGGTGTATATCTAAATGTACCATTAAGAGGCGCTATTGGTTATGGAACCCTCCATAGAACAAGCCAATCTTTTTACGGTGAGGCAATAGCAAGAGCTTACTATACAGAGCAGAAAATCGGAACATCGTGTGCGTTTTTATCCATGACAGACATTCGTCGCGGATTATCCGAAGTAGATGCTGAAAATCTAATTCGGGCGCATTCGCAAAACATTCATACAATTGAATTGAAAGAGGGAGGTCTAAGTAAAGGGGTATTGGTATTGCCGAGAAAACACGACGCTATGGTTAGAATCAAAGATTGGTACGACTTAGCTATTGATCAAGGAAACGAACGTGGAGCGAGAATCTGGTACGATACATTACAACAACTTAACAATCCAGATAAATGGAAATTTGACAGGTAGCTATGTATGAACGTAGATGAAGTAATTGCCAGCAGCCGGAATATTAGCGAAAAAATAGGTAGTATGCATTTTAGAAACTATGAAGTATTTTCACCGCCTTATAAGTCAATTCTAGATATAAAAGTAGAGCCAATTGACCAAACTTTTCCTGTAAATAAGATTAGAAACTCGCATGAATATGTAGACTATGTGGCTAGGTTGCTACATCACGTTGCTGCTAATCCGACAAAGGAGTTGAATTCAAACTTAATTTTGGATTCTTATGTAATTGGGGTTGTGGATCAGGGTGTCTCCCATGACAAATATTTGAATTCTAGTAATGATCGAATAGATAAATTTGCCAAACAACTCATACGTGCATCGAAACAATATTTCGCAAAGCCAGTAAGTGGATCTCTCAACGATTCCGTATATGTAATACATGGCAAGAGAGGGTGTGGGAAAACAAGTTTTTTGAATTACCTCATTACAAACTACAGCGATGAATATAACAACGCTGGGGTTGTGGTCGCGCGAATTGACTTAAATAAACAGCACACAGAAAAATCATTGATTACAAGCGTCAATCAACAATTATCGAAACTTATTCTTCGATATTATTCGACCGATTCCGAATTCGTAGACGAATCCAAAAAACAGTTTGCACTAAGTGGTTTGGAGAGGAAAATTGTAAGCAATTTCGAGAATGCGCCCGATTACCACAAGTTGCCTAGTAGATCTGACCTTACTGCTATATTCAGAACATGGCAGATGTTGGGCGTGGACCGTCCTTTAAGTGAAGCTAATATGCCGGAGGTTGTGGCTACCGAGATTGTAAGAGTAGCTAGCCAGGAGTATCGGAGGAAATACCTGGTTATCTTTGACGGCGTTGATATCCTTGAGGCAGATTTTGAATCAGCGGAAAAGTTTCGTTCTTACATAACACAATGTGTTGAAGTAGTTAAAGAGAGTCGATTTGGACCGGTTGTCTTAACAACCAGAAGAACGCAGAAAGAAATGTGGCAGGCGGGAATTTATCCAAACGTTTTTACGTTTAGACGGGAAAATCACTTCGATATAGGTTTAAGTAAACTTGAAGACATTCTACAAAAAAGAATTGACGCTATTATAAAGTGCCTTTCTAATCGATCAGTCTGGGAGGACGAAGAGGATGCTTTAGAGGTGGGTAACAGACTTAGAGACTTCAAGAGTCATTTGTCATTGCCAATTGAAGATGCAGAAGGCAAGGAAATAGCGGACAGCAAGTATTCCTATCTAGATAAAATTTCCGGGAGTAATCGAAGAGCACAAATGTCAGAAATAGCTGTCGACTTCATAGAGGGTTATGAAGATGGGGTTAGACAGTCGACTGCTTATCGGATTTTGGAAAACCTACTACTGAGCAATTACCGTTATCCATTGCCACACTTTTCATTTTTTGAATGTGATAACGGCGAAATGGATTGTAGAAGGACTGGACATAGTGACAGGTATGATCTCTTCTTTCCAAATATTTACTTGTATCCATGTTCTTTAGAGATCAGTCCAGTTAACTTTCCTGGAAGGAGAGACTTAATGCTACTTCAGCTCAGAATATTGGAAATATTAAGAATACACGAGTTGTGGCAAGAGAAAGACGATTCAGTTGACTCGATAACGGTAAATGATGTTACAGACGTAATGGAGATATATGGCTATGAAGCTCAACGCGTTAAAATGCAACTACGTGTAATGGACCAATTCGAGTTGGTTGAGAGAGAGTTTTGCGGCAACTACCTAGACATGGATATGGCAAGGGTAAACATGGGCTATAAGGGTAGATATTTATTGGAGAATGTAGCATTTGATATCGCCTATTTGAGTCTGTGTTCAACTAATTTATTAGTAAATGATGGAAATGAAGCAGCAAGGAAGATGTTTAATGTTGCTACGCCTAGAACCTGCAGCTCAAATAGTCAGTGGTCTCAATTCAAAATTGAAAATTCAATAACAATGTGGCTGATAATAGTTGGTGTTGCTAGAGCGCAAATCGACCGTCTTTGTAATCACAAGAAATTTGAATCCGAATTATTAAATACATTGTTAAGTAAAGTCGCTACGGAGGGAGAGTTTTGCGACATGAATATTAATCGAAAGCAAGATTACATTTCCAATCAGATATTTGGTAACTTGTGCAAACATAACACCAATATAGATGGCATGCCGAATGCGAAGACATGGAGGAAAATCTGTCAGCGAGTCTCAGATAAAATATGAGGTTTGTTTGCTGCAGATAAGAATGTAACAATGCCAGCCAGAGAACCACTAACCGGACACCCAGATCAAGAAAGTAATAAATATTTACATAGACACCCATCGTAAAACGAAATAATCCGGACATATATGGACGCCCCATTAATGTCAAGCAACAAAATCCTATATCGCTTT
>CAZNOB010000116.1:0-16473 GCA_964574535.1 uncultured Granulosicoccaceae bacterium
CTTTCGCCGTCACTTGATTCAGTCGGGCCATTATGCAGAAGCGCCAGGGATGCGGCACTAATTCATGAGGTGTTGAATCAGGAGAAAATTGTGCAACCAGCATCGTTAGCAGGTTTGCGCCTGGCTACACCGACGCCGCTTTTTTTTGATGAACTGGATGAGTCTGTTGCGAACTGCTTTGATCAGGCTCTGTTAAAGTTAAGGCAGGCTGGCGTTGAAATTGTTGATCTGGATTTGCCCGAGTCCCTTGAACGCAATCAGGTTTTTCCTCCGATTGTCGGGGCTGAAATAATCTCTGCACTGGGTGTTGATGAATTTGCTGCAGCTCGCGGCAAAATGGATTCTGTTACTGCGGCGCGAGCAGCCATTGGACTGGAAACATCAGCCGTCGATTATCTAAACGCGAAGCGTCGGCATAAAGAGCTTAAGACAATTGCAGCTGATACATTTCGTCATGTCGATGCCTGGGTTACACCCACAGTGCCGATGCTGCCGATGCCTGTGGCTGATCTGCAAGATGACAACAAAGCACAAAGAGCACTCTTGTCTTCGCGCAATACGCAGCCCGGAAACTTGTACGGGCTTTGTGCCTGCTCATTACCGATTCAGCAAGTCGGAATACCGCAACCTGAATTACCTGTTGGATTTCAAGTGATGATGCCATCGGACAGTGATGCTAAATTACTGGGAATCGCGCAGGCAATTGAGGATATTGTCGGTCACGGGCCAAGGCCCGATATTGCCTATTCCGGCTGATCTTTAAAACAGCGGTCGAAAGCGCTTTACGCCAACCGGTTAGTTTCCTACAATTGACGGGCTTAACCTGGGTGGCAGTCCCGGATTGAAGGTTTTACTGCGGGTGTGGTTTTTTGTTAGATATACGATCACAATGTTAAAGAAGAGCGACTATTCGCCTCTATTGATCAAAATATCCAGCTCAAAATTTCACGTCTTCGCTGCGAGCTTCATTCCATGACGGCTACTTTTGTAATCCTTTGCCGGGGTGGCGGAATTGGTAGACGCAGCGGATTCAAAATCCGCCGGTGAATAACCTTGAGAGTTCGAGTCTCTCCCTCGGTACCATATAAATGTAATGACCAGTCGCAGTTTATACGTTGCTTCTGTTGTCATCGCGCCAATTGAACTGAAAGTAACTCGGTTGCTCAGCTTGTGATGGTGTTCTGGCGTGATACCCACCTAAATTAGCTATGGCTCAGACACTCTCTACCGAACTGCTTGATGTCGTAGATGCCAATGATATGGTGTTGCGCGCCGAGACTCGTGGGGAAGTGCATCGGCAGGGCTTAATGCACCGATCTGTCCATGTGCTTGTTTTTGATCACAATGGTTCCCTGCTGTTGCAGAAACGTTCAATGCAAAAGGACGAGTGCGGCGGGATGTGGGATTCGTCGTGTGCGGGGCATGTGGAGTCGCAGCAATCCTACGATGAGACCGCTCCTCGGGAATTACTTGAAGAATTGGGTTTTTTACCTGAGGCACCTTTAGATCCACTGTTTAAAATGCAGCCGACACCGGAAAACGGGCTGGAGTTCGCGACCGTCTACCAGACTATTTATAGCGGACCCTTTTCCATTGCAAAAGACGAGATAGACGAAATTCGTTGGTACACACCTGATCGTATTGATGTTTGGGTGGATCAAGCAGAGTGTGGCGAAGTGATTGGTCAGCTAACCAGTGGTTTTTGTGAAATCTGGCGACGTTTTCGTACAGAGTGATAAAAGTGAATAGGCTAGAGTCTCGATCATCTGGTTGTCATCAGCTCAGAGCGTTGTTGGTGCCCCTGCAATGCGGTTAAGTGAATTTGATTTCGACTTGCCTGAGCACTTGATAGCGCAGCATCCCCCGGAGGATCGCAGTGGCGGCAGGTTGCTTGTGCTTGATGGTGCTGCAAGAAAACCTGCGCATCAGCAAATAACCGATTTGCCCGGCTTGTTAAGGCGAGGCGATTTGCTGGTGTTAAACAATACCCGTGTTTATCCTGCCAGATTGCATGGCAATAAAAGTTCCGGTGGCAAAGTAGAGTTACTGGTTGAGCGGGTGATTGATGAGCGCCGTGCATCTTGTTTGTGTCGTTCCAGCAAATCACCTCGAGAAGGGGCCGTTATTCATTTGTCCAGCGGGCACGAGGCTGTGATTCTGGGGCGAAATGCTGATCTTTTTGAAATAGAGTTTTCAGTTGGTCTGCCATTGCTTGATTATCTTGAGCAACATGGCAACTTACCGCTGCCACCTTATATACAACGCGAAGTAAAGGATACCGATAAAGAGCGTTATCAAACCGTCTATGCCAGAGAAACCGGAGCTATTGCCGCACCGACCGCCGGTTTACATTTCGATGAAGCATTGCTGGATGGTTGTAAACACGCAGGTATTGATACGGCATTTATCACTCTGCATGTTGGAGCAGGGACGTTTCAGCCTGTGCGAGTGGACGAGGTTGAGCAACATCAAATGCATGCAGAGACCCTTAAAGTAACGAGTTCTCTGTGCGACAAGATTTCTGCAACCAAGGGAAATGGCGGAAGAGTCATTGCTGTTGGAACCACTGCAGTGCGAGCGCTCGAAACGGCTGCATCATCCGGCAGGTTGAATCCTTTTGAAGGAGATACCCGGCTGTTCATTAAACCGGGAGATCATTTTAATGTGGTTGACGGGCTGATTACTAATTTTCATTTGCCACGCTCTACCTTGCTGATGCTGGTGTGTGCTTTTGCCGGGCGTGATCGACTATTGGATGCTTACGCAGAGGCGGTGCGACACCAATATCGTTTTTTCAGCTACGGTGATGCGATGTTGCTTTTCCCGCAAACGAATTCTTCCGCCGCAGATCTTTAGTAGAGACCCGCTATGCAATTTAAACTGCTCAACACCGATGGTGATGCTCGCCGCTGCACGGTAACCACTGCACACGGCGAGATTCAAACGCCGGTGTTCATGCCAGTGGGGACTTACGGAACGGTGAAAGCCATGTCTCCGGAAGAGCTCGTTGATGTCGGGTCACAAATAATTCTGGGCAATACCTTTCATCTAATGTTAAGGCCAGGTACTGAGGTCATTGGTCTTCATGGTGACTTACATGACTTTATGCAATGGCATGGTCCTATCCTGACTGACTCGGGGGGGTTTCAGGTTTTTAGCCTGGCAAAGATGCGCAAGATCACTGAGGCGGGGGTGTCTTTCCAAAGTCCGATAGATGGCAGCAAGGTATGGATTGATCCTGAGGTGTCGATGCGAGTGCAGCGTGATCTTGGTTCCGATATCGTGATGAGCTTTGATGAATGCACTGCCTATCCGGCGACTCATGTGCAGGCGAGGGAATCAATGGAGTTATCAATGCGCTGGGCGAAGCGTGGCCGTGACGCGCACAATGCACTTGAAAACCCCAACGCATTATTTGGCATTGTGCAGGGTGGTATGCATGGCGACTTGCGTGAGCAGTCGTCTGCCGCGTTAGTCGAAATCGGTTTTGACGGCTACGCCATTGGTGGGCTGGCCGTGGGGGAGCCAAAAGAGGAACGTGAGCAGGTGTTGACAGAATCGGTACCGTATTTACCCACAAATGCACCTCGCTACCTGATGGGGGTTGGCAAGCCCGCAGATATCGTTGAAGCGGTGCGACGGGGTGTGGATATGTTCGACTGCGTTATGCCCACACGCAACGCTAGAAACGACACCATTTTCACCAGCCACGGTGTGCTGAAACTTCGCAATGCCCGGTATCGACAGGATACATCGGCACTTGATCCCGAATGTGATTGCTACACCTGCCAGAACTACACTCGCTCTTATCTGTATCATTTAAGCAAGTGTGGCGAGATTTTAGGATCGCGGCTTAATTCAATCCATAATGTTCGGTTCTACCTGCGTTTGATGGAAAACATTCGGGCCGCTATTGATGTTAACCGTTTTGATCAGTTTGCCAGTGATTTCTACAGTGCTCAGGCACGGGGTGTGTAATCCTGATCAAGTGTGAATCGGCATTGGTCCGGCGGGTATGGCATAATTCGCCATTTGTTTAATCTCGAAAAATTTAATCAGCGGAGAATCTCCAGTGTCATTTTTTATTTCTGATGCCCACGCTCAAGCCGGCGCGACCGGTTCGTCCTCAATTTTCAGTCTGGCGCTGCCGTTTATCTTGCTGGCGGTGTTCTACTTTCTCATGATTCGTCCACAGCAAAAGCGTGTGAAGGAGCACAAGGCAATGGTCGAGGCTCTGAAAAAGGGCGATGAGATTGTGACCAGCGGCGGCCTTGGCGGCACGATCACCAAGGTTGGTGACGGTTTTATTCAGGTGCAGATTGCAGATAACGTCGAAGTTAGCGTGCAACAGCATGCAGTGGCTTCATTGTTGCCAAAAGGTACTTTGAAAAAAGCCTGATCCGGGCTTTCATTTCAGTAAATAGTGCCTATGTTCGTTGGTATTGGCGCTTTTGGCCGGCGAGCCTGGCCGAGCGGGCGCAATGATATCTCTGCGTCGTTCGTAGTCAGGTCTATATATTACCTATACTTACTCACACTCCTTGTGCGGCTTTGTCGATGATCAATAAATATCCCCTATGGAAATATGTACTGCTCGCCATTGTGTTGATAGCAGGCATTTTGTTTGCCCTGCCGAATTTGTACGGAGACCATCCGGCAGTGCAAATTTCACCACGTACCGGCGATATTCCTCCTGAGTTGCAATCTCAGGTGGCTGAAACACTGAAAGCCGGGGGTATTGAGGAAGTTGATTTCCGAACGGATGGCAATCGGTTGCTCGCGTTGTTTGCCGACGGTGAAACCCAGGCGACAGGGCATGGTTTGATCGATGTGGCGCACAGTGGGCGAAATACGACTGCGCTCAACCTTGTGCCGGCAACCCCGGCGTGGTTGCGTAAGTTTGCGGAACCAATGAGTCTGGGTCTCGATTTACGTGGCGGTGTGCATTTTTTGATGGAAGTGGACACCGCTTCAGCGATCAATTCGGCTGAAGAGAAGTATGTCGATGAATTTCGCACTGTACTGCGCGAAAATCAGCTGAGATTTCGAAGTCCGTCGTACGGCGATAAAGGTGTCACAGTGCGGTTTACTGATGCTGATATACGCGATGAGGCATTAAGAGTCCTGCGTTTTGAGTACCGGGATCTTGAGTTCACAACATCGAAAGATGACAAAGAGTTTTTTCTTCACGCCGTGTTGTCTGAACTGGCCAGAGAAACAGAGCGGCGTTCAGCATTGCAGCAAAATATCATCACGTTAAGAAATCGGGTGAACGAACTCGGTGTTGCAGAGCCGATTATTCAGCAGCAGGGCAGGGAACGAATTGTTGTGCAGTTACCGGGTGTGCAGGATACGGCCCAGGCGAAGGAGATTCTGGGTGCCACCGCGACACTGGAATACCGAATGGTGCACGGTACTGCTGCTGATTGGTACGACGCAGGAGAGAGCGGGCGTGCGCCACCAAATGCAAAGTTATATACCAATCGAATTGATGGTAGTCCGGTGCTATTGCAGCGAAAGGTGATTGTGACGGGTGATCAAATTAAAGACGCTTCGTCCGGCATTGATACGCAGAGCGGGTCGCCGGCAGTTTTTATCAGCCTGGATGGTGCCGGTGCAAAACGTATGCAGCGAGTCAGTGCGGATAATATTGGTAACCCGATGGCGGTAGTGTTTATCGAGAACCGAGTGACTACTAGTAAAGTAGACGGTGAGTTTGTTAAAAAACGCGAGCGCATTGAAGAAGTCATCAATGTTGCAACCATTCGCGATGTGTTGAGTCACCGTTTTCAGACCACTGGTCTCGCCACCGAGGAAGCACGTAATTTGTCTTTGCTGTTACGGGCAGGAGCATTGAAAGCACCAGTTGAAATTGTTGAGGAGCGCACCGTTGGTCCCAGTCTTGGGCAGGACAATATTGATCGCGGCAGGTTATCAGTAATGATTGGTCTGGCCTTGGTTCTGGTGTTCATGGCCTATTACTACAAGGTCTTCGGGATCGTCGCGAACTTTGCGCTGGTCGCTAATCTGGTGTTAATCGTTGCAGTACTGTCTTCGCTGCAGGCAACATTAACTCTACCAGGTATTGCGGGAATTGTTCTTACGGTCGGGATGGCTGTCGACGCGAATGTTCTGATATTTGAGCGCATAAGAGAGGAGCTTCGAGCGGGTAATGCCATACAGGCCGCTATTAACTCCGGATATGAAAAGGCGTTTGTCACGATTGCCGACGCAAATGTCACTACTCTGATTGCAGCAGTGGTTTTGTTTGCATTCGGCACGGGTCCCATTAAAGGATTCGCAATTACGCTTAGTATCGGGATTGTGACTTCAATGTTCACAGCGATTTTTGGTACGCGGGCGATCATCAATTGGCTCTATGGCGGTAAGCGTGGTCTTGAGAAGCTTCCGATTTAAGTTAATTTTCACTCAATTGATATGCTTGTCGTTTACCGACTGTAGAAAAAGATAATGGCCAGAACACAAGAAGAGATAAACAACCGTTTCAATATCCTGGGCTTGCGGCGCTCAGCGATGATTTTGTCACTGGTACTTATAACTATTTCCGTGCTGTCGTTGTTTGTACGGGGTCTGAGCTTCGGTATCGACTTCACCGGTGGCTATGTGATCGAAGCCGGTTTCGAGCAGCCTGCGGATTTACCGCAGATTCGGGATAAATTATCCGTTAATGGTTTCCCGGAAGCCGTTGTTCAGTATTTTGGTACCCAAAAAGAGGTGTTGGTGCGCCTGGCGCCTGAAGAGAATCTGAGCGGTGCAAAGATAAATACCCAAGTTAAAAACATCCTCGAGAGTGCTGATCAGGGACCAGTTGAAATGCGCCGAGTGGAGTTCGTGGGGCCGCAGGTAGGTGAGGAATTGAGAGAGCAGGGTGGCCTTGCGGTGTTGATTGCTCTGGCGTTTATTGTTGTGTACATCTGGCTGCGATTTGAAAAGAAATTTTCAGTTGGTGCAGTGGCGGCCCTGGTGCACGATGTCCTTATAACGCTGGGTGTGTTTTCAATTACCCAGATTGAATTTGACCTCAGTGTGTTGGCGGCGATCCTTGCGGTGATCGGTTATTCATTGAACGATACCATTGTTGTGTTTGATCGTATCCGGGAGAATTTTCGTATTATTCGCAAGAATACTGCTGAGCAGATAATGAACATATCGATCAATCAAACTCTGTCGCGCACGATCGTTACATCATTAACCACGCTGCTCGTGTTGTTAGCGTTGTTTCTACTTGGTGGTGAAACCATCCGCAGTTTTTCAATTGCTTTGATTGTGGGGGTGCTGGTGGGTACTTACTCGTCAATCTATGTGGCAAGCACCAGTTTGATTGTGCTTGGACTTACTCGTGAAGATATGATGCCAGTGGTTAAGGAAGGGGTTGATGAGCTGGATGAAATCCCGTAGCTGGGTGTCAGATTATTTTTAAACGCTGGATATTTTCAGCGTCATAAACGTTTGAATCATAGAATGAAAAACCTTGGGTGAAGCAGCAACAACGTTGCCGCTTTCGAACCAGTCCTCGTTGCCTGTCATATCGCCGATAAGCCCGCCGGCCTCTCTGACGAGCAAAGCCCCGGCTGCGATATCCCATTTGTTTAAGCCAAATTGCCAGTATCCGTCCAGACGGCCAGCTGCAACATAAGCCAGCTCAAGCGCTGCACTTCCCTGACGACGTATGCCGGAGGCTCCCTCGCTGAAAGAGTCGAATGTTCTGCGGTAGGCGCGATAGTTCGCAGTGCCATTGTTAGAAAATCCCGTGCTGAGCAAAGCGTTATTGAAAGCTGTGTTTTTACTGACTCTGATGCGCTTGCCATCCAAAGTAGCGCCTTCGCCGCGTGTGGCTGTGAAAAGTTCCTGGCTCACCGGGTTGTAGATTACCGCTTGTTCAAGTCGATCGTGCTGAGCTGCGGCGATGGATACGCAAAATGCCGGGTAGCCGTGCAGAAAGTTTTTAGTGCCATCCAGGGGATCGATGTACCATTTAAACTCGGCATCTTTGTTACCGATTTCGCCACCTTCTTCGCATATGAATGCGTGGTCCGGGTAAGATCTGGAAAGTGTGTTTACTATTTCGGTTTCGGTAAGTCGATCTACTTCAGAGACAAAATCATTGTGACCTTTGGTTTCAATTTTAATGGAATCAAGTCTGTCCATGTGTTTGGTTAAGACACGTCCGCCTGCTCGCGCAGCGCGGATTGCGATGTTCATCATCGGGTGCATAAAAGATCCTGAGAATTCAGACTTGCAAAGTAGAGAAGGATAACATTGTCTTCGTTGTGCTTGTGGAAAACAGGTAGTCGTCACTGCTTTTAATTGAGCTGGAAAAATGGATAAAAAAAATCTGCAGTTTGTTCTGGTGGAAACATCACACCCCGGCAACATCGGGGCAGCAGCACGAGCGATGAAGAATATGGGAATCAGTAAGCTGGCACTGGTAAATCCTTGTGAGTATCAAACCTATGATTGTTATGCCAGGGCTTCGGGTGCGGATGAATTGGTTGATAATGCGGTGGTCTATCAAGATTTAGCCAGCGCAGTGGCAGATTCCAATCTGGTTGTCGGGACCAGCGCCAGAATTCGCTCGCTGGCATGGCCTCAATTAGATCCGCGCTGTGCTGCGGCCGAAGTTCTGGGTTTGGCGGAAGAGGCGTCGGCCAGTATTGTATTTGGTCGAGAGCGTTCGGGATTAACCAATGAAGAGTTGGCCCTGTGTGCTTCGTTGCTGGTGATACCTACCGATGGAACATTTAGCTCGCTAAATGTGGCAGCAGCGGTGCAAGTGGTGGCGTACGAGATCATGTGTGCCAGCGAATCACCGCCACAAGAGGTTGAGGATTCGGCGGAGGCACCGGCAGATCAAGCGGAATTACATCGATTTTATGACCATTTTTTTGGAGTCATGCAGGAGGTGGATTATCTTGATCCGGACAACCCTCGTTTACTCGAATCGCGTATTCGTCGTTTGTTTAATCGGAGTCGGCCCAATCGATCCGAGCTGCAGTTGCTGCGAGGCTTTTTTTCGGCAGTTCAGAAGTATGGTAAAAGTAATAACTGATTATTCAAATAGATATGAAATTCACCAATCCAGAAACCGAAATTTGTCGTATCAGGTGTTTGATTTTGACGAGATGGTCTTATAATACCCGAGTAATTTGATCGGAAAAGAGGCGACGGCATATGCTGTCAAGAGTGAAGGAAGATATTTACTGCGTTTTTAGCCGGGATCCGGCATCGCGCACCGTGTTTGAGGTGCTCACTACTTATCCGGGCACACACGCCCTGTTGATTCATCGACTGTCGCACTTTCTTTGGCAAAAACGACTCAAGTGGCTGGCGCGCTCGTTCTCCTACATTGGTCGCTGGTTTACAGGTATTGAAATCCATCCCGGGGCAACTATTGGCCGCCGGTTTTTTATCGATCACGGGACTGGAGTAGTGATCGGGGAGACCGCCGAGATAGGTGACGATGTAACGCTTTATCATGGTGTTACGCTCGGTGGTACGACCTGGCAGAAGGGTAAGCGCCACCCGACGGTTCAGAATAACGTGGTGGTAGGTGCCGGAGCAAAAATTTTAGGGCCAATAACCATTGGTGCGGACGCGCGGGTAGGATCGAATGCTGTAGTGCTGAAAGATGTGCCGGCGGGCGCAACCATGGTTGGTATCCCCGCAAGGGAAGTAAAACCAAAAAATTCGCTGCTGGAAACTCAGCGTCAGGCCACTGCCAGTAAAATCGGGTTCGATGCCTACGGAGTTTCTGCCGATATGCCGGATCCAGTGGTCGAGGCAATGAACAAGCTATTGGACCATGTGCACAGGACCGATAGGCAAGTGGAAGAGATGCGCTGTGCGCTGCGTAAATTAGGCGAGCACGTGGATTCCGTGCAGCCGCTGGAGCTGGATGAGTGGATGGCGCAATGCAAAAAGGATTGTGAAGAAGCCGCTGAAGCGAAAGAACAGGCCTCATTCGATGTGGCAGCGAACGCAAGTTGACGAATTTCAGCAACTTAGAAACGCCAGTAATACTTGACTGATTTTGTAGGTTATGTACACTGGGAGTAATGAAGGGGGTAATGCATGAAGCTGACAACCAGAGGCAGATATGCTGTCACAGCAATGTTGGATTTGGCCCTGCATTCGGACAATGGACCAGTATCGCTGGCAGATATTTCTGCCCGGCAGGAGATTTCGCTCTCTTATCTCGAACAGCTTTTCTCTCGATTGCGCCGCAGCAAGCTAGTGGCCAGTACACGTGGTCCTGGCGGCGGGTATTCGCTGGCACGTCCTCTTAAGGAAGTAGCAGTCGCAGATATCGTTCTCGCCGTCAACGAGACAGTAGACGCCACTCAATGTGGTGGGCAGAAAAACTGCCACCAGCACGGCCGATGTCTGACGCATGATCTTTGGGAGAGTTTAAGCCTGCAGGTGGAAACGTTTCTGAAAGGAATTTCCCTGCACGATTTAATCAACTGCGATCCGGTAAAACGGGTAGCAGAAATTCAAGATAACAGAGTGGTATTCCACAGCCGTGAGATAATTGCCGGTGAATATCAGTCTGGGCAAACCAGTTAATATATACGAGAGATAAGGACAAAAAGTGTCAAACCTGAACATACCTGTTTACCTGGATTATTCGGCCACTACGCCTGTCGATGAACGTGTCGCCAAGGCGATGTCAGATTGCCTTACTGTGCAGGGTAATTTCGGTAATCCTGCATCGAGATCCCATGTGTTTGGATGGAAAGCAGAAGATGCAGTCGTCGAAGCTCGTAATAACGTAGCCAAATTGATCGGCGCAAACTCCAAAGAAATTGTGTGGACCTCTGGTGCTACTGAATCCGATAACCTCGCAATAAAAGGTGCAGCTCATTTTAATGCTCGCAAAGGTAAGCATATCATCACCCTGAAGACTGAACACAAGGCGGTACTGGATACTTGCCGCCAGCTTGAGCGGGAAGGTTTTGAAGTCACTTATCTTGATCCTCAGGATAATGGTCTGCTTGATATCAACAAACTAGCGGCAGCTATTCGCGATGACACAACTCTGGTGTCGGTGATGCATGTGAACAATGAGATCGGGGTGATACAGGATATCGCAGCGATTGGTGCTTTAACACGCTCGAAGGGAATTGTCTTCCACGTCGATGCAGCGCAGAGCCCGGGCAAGGTAGCGATTGATGTCGATGCCATGAATGTTGATTTAATGTCTCTTTGTGCACACAAGGTGTACGGGCCTAAGGGAATCGGCGCGCTGTACGTTCGTCGCAAGCCGCGTATTCGAATTGAAGCGCAGATTCACGGTGGTGGTCATGAGCGCGGTATGCGGTCAGGCACGCTGGCGACTCATCAGATTGTTGGTATGGGAGAGTCCTTCCGTATTGCACATGAAGAAATGGAAGTCGAAAATGCACGAATTGAAGCGTTGCGTGACCGGCTTTACAATGGATTGAAAGACATGGAAGAAGTCTATGTTAATGGTGATCTTGAGCAACGTATTCCTGGCAATTTAAATATCAGCTTTAATTTTGTTGAAGGTGAAAGTTTGATGATGTCGCTTAAAGACATCGCTGTATCAAGCGGGTCCGCGTGCACCAGTGACAGTCTGGAGCCATCATACGTGTTACGTGCCCTGGGCCGTAACGATGAGCTGGCTCACAGCTCTCTGCGTTTCACGTTGGGACGTTTCACGACACCTGAAGAAATTGATTTCACTATCACAGAAGTTCGCAAGGCAGTTGAGAAACTCAGAGATCTTTCTCCTCTGTGGGATATGTTTAAAGACGGCGTCGATCTTGATTCCGTGCAGTGGGCCGCCCACTAATTTATAATTAACGCAAATGTTGTTCACTCACTAAATAGGACAGTTCAATGGCTTATAGCGACAAAGTAATCGATCATTACGAAAACCCACGTAACGTTGGCAAGATGGACGCTAACGCTGAAAATGTTGGTACCGGTATGGTTGGTGCGCCAGCATGTGGTGATGTTATGCGTCTGCAAATCAAGGTTGACGACAACGGTGTTATTGAAGACGCAAAGTTTAAAACGTATGGTTGCGGTTCTGCGATAGCGTCATCTTCGCTGGTCACAGAAATGGTCAAAGGTAAGACACTTGACGAAGCTGCTGCCATAAAAAATATGGAAATCGTGGAAGAACTGGCGTTGCCGCCGGTAAAAATCCACTGCTCTGTGTTGGCAGAAGATGCAATAGCTGCGGCAATAGCTGATCTGCGTGAAAAGCGTGGTGAAAGCACGGATTCAAAAGCAGAATCTGCGGCATAGGGAACAAAGGGCAGATTCGTAGTCTGCCTGATAAGTTACTCAGAGAATAGAATGGCCATCACACTGACAGACGCGGCAGCTGATCGTGTCAAAACCTTTATGAATAACCGGGGCAAAGGCATCGGCTTGCGTCTCGGAGTTCGCACCACCGGGTGTTCAGGGATGGCCTATGTTCTGGAGTTCGCTGATGAACTCGATCAAAACGATACCGTATTTGAAGATAATGATGTCAAGGTCATTATTGATCCCAAAAGCCTGATTTATCTTGACGGCACTGAATTGGATTTCGGTAAAGAAGGTTTAAACGAGGGTTTTAAATTTAACAACCCCAATGTGAAGGATGAGTGTGGCTGCGGCGAAAGCTTTACCGTCTAGGCCTTAGCTGTAATCATTCGACAGACACTTGGAAACCACAACGTTTAATTTGGGGCAAACATATTTTGAGTTGTTTGGTTTGCCATTAGACAGTCAGCCGGATCAGGCGGTGCTGCGTGATAAATATATGGTGCTGCAACGTCAGTTCCATCCAGATAAGTTTGCTTCTGCTGATGATCAGCAACGTCGCCAGGCCGTGCAAATTGCTTCGTATATAAACCAAGCCCACCAAACACTGGCGGACCCGCTCAAGTGTGCTGAGTATTGCCTGCAACTGCAGGGGGTGGAAGTTGATTCAGAAACCGATGCGAAAATGGATCCGATGTTTTTAATGGAACAGATGGAATTGCGCGAGACACTGGAAGATATCACTGCGGATAACCCTGGAGCTCTCGATCAGTTGTCCGGGTTGCGCGGAGAAATAAATAGCAAAATTAATAGCGTGTCTGAAGCTGCGTTTTCCCAGATAAAGTCACGTGACACCGTTGAAGCTCGCAATTCGATACGGAAATGGCAGTTTTTATCAAAGTTATATGCCGAAGCCGAATCTGTTGAAGCGAAAATCGACGATCTTTAAAGCTGTGATAACCCAAACTAAATCGATTATGGGGCCCGAAAGGCAATTCAGCCCCGTCGCTGGGAGTAAAATTTAAGTGGCGCTGCTGCAAATTTCTGAGCCAGGGCAATCAACCGCACCTCATCAGCATCGGTTTGCTGCGGGTATCGATCTTGGTACCACCAACTCTCTGGTAGCGACTGTGCGCAGTGGTGAGGCGAGCGTGCTGTCAGATGCCAGTGGTGTCGCGATTGTGCCCTCGGTGGTCAGATACTGTGCTGATGGTGTGGCTGCTGTTGGCGCAGAAGCGATGCAGCAGGCTGCAACTGATCCGTACAACACCATCAGTTCAGTCAAGCGATTGATCGGTTTAAGTGCCGAAGATATAGCTGCTACCGCGAGCGGTATGATGTTGCGTGTTGAACAGAGCGACTCATCTGTTCCACGAATAAACACCAGTGCGGGGCCGAAAACAGCGATAGAAGTATCGTCAGAGATATTGAAAGTACTGCGTACCCGAGCGGAAGCAACTCTTGGTGACGAATTAGTCGGTGTGGTGATTACTGTACCAGCCTACTTTGATGATACCCAGCGTCAGGCAACGAAAGATGCCGCACAGTTGGCGGGTTTGAATGTCTATCGACTCATTAATGAACCGACGGCTGCAGCTATCGCGTACGGGCTGGATCAGCAAAATCAAGACACCACTATTGCTGTCTATGATCTGGGTGGTGGAACCTTTGATATCTCTATTTTACGCCTCGAACGTGGTGTTTTTGAGGTCCTGTCGACCGCCGGTGATACCGTTCTCGGGGGCGATGATATGGACCAGTCAATCGTTGACTGGTTAGTGGAAAAAGCTGAGTTAACGATTAACAAAGATGCCGGCTTGCAACGTTATTTACTTGATCGGGCGCGGCAGGCTAAGCACTCTTTAAGTGACGCTGAGTCCGTAATGATTTCTCTGGAACACGGCGAGCTGCTCTGGTCCGGAAATTTAACGCGAGCGGAGTTTGAAGCTCGGTTAGAGCCAGTGATAAATAAAACGCTCGCGTCTTGCCGGCGGGCACTTCGTGATGCGAAGCTTGATGCAACGTCAATTGATGATGTTGTAATGGTGGGTGGTTCGACCCGCATACCGGCAGTGAGAAACGCAATCAGCCAGTTTTTCGGGCGCGAAGTGCTGACTAATATTAATCCGGATGAAGTGGTGGCCATCGGCGCTTCAATTCAGGCGGATATATTGGCAGGTAATAAACCTGATAGCGATATGCTGCTGCTCGATGTAGTACCACTCTCTCTTGGAATTGAAACAATGGGAGGGCTTACGGAGCATATTATTCCTCGTAACACCACGATCCCCGTGGCGCGGGCTCAGGAGTTTACAACTTACAAAGACGGCCAGTCTGCGATGGCTTTACATGTCGTGCAGGGTGAGCGAGACCTTGTGCAGGATTGCCGATCACTGGGCCGTTTCGAATTGCGCGGGATACCACCAATGGTAGCCGGGCAGGCAAGAATTCAGGTGACATTTCAGGTAGATGCCGATGGGCTGCTTACAGTCAGCGCGATTGAGCAAATCAGTGGAACCGCTGCCGAAGTTCATATCAAGCCATCCTATGGCCTGTCTGATCGCGAGATCGAAAAAATGATTGTCGACTCAATGCAAAATGCTGAGTCGGATGTGAGAAGCCGAATGTTGCAAGAGCAGCGGGTCGAGGCTGACAGAACCATAGAAGCACTGGATGCGGCATTGAGTCGCGATGCCAGTGAATTTTTAAATGATGAAGAACAAAAAGCGATTTTAGACGCACGCCAGCATGTCATTGAGGTGCGCGAACAGGATAACAGTGACGCGATAAAACAATCGCTTCATGCGCTTGAATCAGTGAGTGAAATTTATGTTTCACGCCGAATGAATGCTTCGGTTGGTGCTTCAATGCGCGGAAAGAAACTTAGCAACTACGACAAACAGGATACATCTTCTTAATGCCGAAAATCACAGTACAACCGCATGAGGAAATTTGCCCGGACGGTATAGTTTTGGAAGCCGAATCCGGCGTTTCGATTTGTGATGCCTTGCTGGCGGCGCATATTCATATTGAGCATGCCTGCGAAAAGTCCTGCGCTTGCACGACCTGCCATGTGCATGTTCGTGAGGGCTTTGATTCACTGGAAGAGGCTACCGAACTGGAGGAAGATTACCTCGATAAAGCGTGGGGGGTGGATCCGGAGTCGCGGTTGAGTTGTCAGGCGTTGGTTGAAGACACTGATCTTGTTGTTGAAATTCCTAAATACACAATCAATATGGTTTCTGAAAACCATTGAGTAAGGGGACGCTGCTGTGGGACTGAACTGGACAGAAGTTTTGGAAATAGCTATCCAGCTGGATGAAGCGCATCCTGACGTGGATCCACAGCAAATTAGATTTACTGATTTGCATGCATGGGTCACTGCATTGGAAGATTTTGACGATGATCCGCAAAAATCTAATGAAAAAATACTTGAGGCCATTCAGATGACGTGGATTGAAGAGCGCGAAGATTAGATATTGACCGGTGAGATATTCGCCTGGATAGAAAGCCGAAAGCCGACTATTCTTCAGAATGTGTCGGATGTTTGGTCACGTAAATGGATTTAATATAGAAATAGTTGGTCAGAGCATTTGACGAGGCTTGGCAGCACGCGTAGACTCGCGTCTCTTGAATTGCCGGTAATTCGGCAAATTGAAAAAATCGGGGCATAGCGCAGCCTGGTAGCGCATCTGCTTTGGGAGCAGAGGGTCGCAGGTTCGAATCCTGCTGCCCCGACCAATTTTTTGACATCGTATTGAACCTGCCCGCGCAAACTCAAATACGGTGGAACCAGGTTATGCGCCCGTAGCTCATTTGGATAGAGCATCGGCCTTCTAAGCCGAGGGTAGCAGGTTCGAATCCTGCCGGGCGTGCCATTTCCTTATCGGGCAGTATAGTGGAGTGCAGGAAGGCTAAGGTTTCAGTGGTGGGCGTAGCTCAGTTGGTAGAGCGCAGGATTGTGATTCCTGTGGTCGTGGGTTCAAATCCCATCGTCCACCCCACTTTAGCAAGTTGTACGACCAGTTGAATCACTTCATATCCAAAATCGTCCCAAGATTAATGGTTGTTCCACTGGTTACGAATGCAATGGTCGCCTATAATGGGCGATTACACATGCGAGTGTGGCGGAATTGGTAGACGCGCTGGATTTAGGTTCCAGTGGGGTAACCC
>CAZNOB010000117.1:0-4736 GCA_964574535.1 uncultured Granulosicoccaceae bacterium
AGAAAATAAGCCACTAACTAGTGCCCATCCAGAAACATGCGCTACTGCGAACCACTGATTGCACGCGATCTTTCACCGACTACATGTAGTTATTTAGAATGACTAAACGCCCACATGTAGTCGGTAAAACCTCACGCACCCCAGTGATTCTCGCTACGCCCCTGTTTCTGGATGAGCACTAACCAATCGAATAGCATCTGAAGTTCGCTGAAAGAGAATCGCAGCAAATTGATCTCCTGATTCGGAAAATACGATAATTGTCACACTTAACAGTTAGCTGACTTGTCTTAAAACGGTTTTATACACTAATTATGATGTTTGTTTGATCTGGTACTGCGGAATTTGCCACACGGGCCGATAGCGACACTAGGGATTACAGCGAAATAAGCTGTATCTGCGAAAGATTTTTAACTGAGCTCGGAACGAATCCGGCAACAGCGTCAAACCAAAACTGACATTGTTGAGCAGCATGGATCATTGGTCGTTCGGGCAACCTGAATATTTTCTGGATAATGGATATTAACAGGAAGTTAGCAATATTGGTCGGCCGGAAATATAACATTGACTGTATCAAATTTCGTATTAATCGGTAGTCTGCGCTCCAGAATTGTCATTATCATTTCATTGATGACCGTTGCTGTACAGTTGGCGATATACTCTATAGTAGACAGAACCAATGAGGATTTTCACCTGTCGCATGATGCGACAATGGCAGACCGTGTTTCCGATATAGTACCGTCGGTTGTCAATGCAGAATTTCAGTTACTTACCAACACGTTGCTGCGAATTAAAAATCAACTGAGTGAAAGTGTTTACACAGATGGTGATTTGAGTGCCAGCGATACGTTAGCCCTTGTGGACAGACAAACCACTGGCACTGTGGATTTTGAAAATCGCTACTTTGTTCTCAGAGACAGCAGCGGAACCATCTTGTATCCCGGTGAGACGCAAACTAAAGACATGCCCGTACCGGATTACTCTGCATCCTCAGTCGGCGAACCCGGGCTTGGCGGTTTTTTCCATAATAAAAATTCCTATCTGGTGGCCACCACTGATATCGGGGTGGAAACACAGAAGTACAGCCTGTCCGTGGTATCAAGTATCGAACACAACATATTACCAACAGTGGAAAAGCTTGCACAAGTTAGCGCCAAAGTTGTTCCACTAGCCAAAGACGCTGTGAGCGACGCACGCAATGAGATCGGCAGCATTCAGGTTGCAACTTTCCCGGAAGCTAAAATTGTGGGTAAGTACAATGGCTCTCACGAGCTGGGGCAGCTTATCGACACTCAACAAACCCGGTTACAAATGCTACTGGCATCTAGCCTGATCATCGTTCTTTTTCTTGGAATGGCGCTGGCCCGTGAATTGACAAAACCGCTTCAGTTGCTGGTTGAAGCAACTAAAAAAATGAAGAATGGAGACTATTCGATCAAAGTTCCAACCATGCACCGTGATGAAATAGGGGAACTTGCAGAGACAATAGACATAATGCGTGAGCACGTCGGTGAAAGAGAGGAGGAGATACTCAAACTCGCCTACGCTGACACACTGACAGATCTACCCAACAGAGCACTTTTCGACGACAGGCTAAATACATCCGTCGAGCGTTGTCAGCGCAAGGAAGAGCAGTTCGCCGTAGTAGTTCTTGATATGAATCGGTTTAAGTATATTAATGACGTACTTGGTCACGAATCTGGTGACTCAGTGCTGAAAGAAGTGGCTTCACGTTTGAAGACAACGCTTCGCCAATCGGACACAGTTGCAAGATTGGGGGGAGACGAATTCGCACTTCTTTTGCAAGACATTAGTGATGAGGAGTTCCTGACTGCGATCGACAGAATCGCAACGGTCTTTGAAGACCCGGTAACGTTGAATAACCAACCAATCGATATCGGCTGCAGCATCGGTATTGCGAAATATCCAGAGCACGGCACAGATGCGAGTACACTGCTGCGCCGAGCAGACATGGCCATGTATTCTGCCAAACGAACTGATTCTGTCTACGCACTCTATGATCCAAATTGCGAAGAGCATCATGAAGAACATCTGTCACTGCTGAGCGAAATAAAACGAGCAATTGAGAAAGATGAGCTGCAATTATTCTTTCAGCCAAAAGTTACGTTTGGTGATTCGTCTGTGCTTTCAGTTGAAACGTTATTACGTTGGCAACATCCGAGCCGCGGATTGATCCCGCCCGACGAGTTCATTCCGTTTGCAGAACACACCGGTGCGATCAGATTGATCACCCGCTGGGTAGTAGCCAAGGCAATGACACAAGCCCGAAACTGGGTTGATCAGGGCTTGATGATTAAAATGTCACTCAATATATCTGCGCGTGACCTGCTTGATTCTGATTTCTCTGGCTACGTTGATCAATGCCTCAAAGATCACGAGGTGGCACCATCGTTGATCTGTATGGAAATTACGGAAAGCGCGTTGATGGAAGATCCTGTCAAAGCAAGGCGCACCGTAGAAGAATTGCACCAGCTTGGTCTGTCGATCTCGATAGATGACTACGGCACTGGCTACAGTTCACTTGCGTACGTCAAGAACCTGCCGGTCAATGAGTTAAAGATCGATCGTGAATTTATCAAAAACATGATAGAGAATAAGGAAGATGTTGCGATCGTACGCTCCACGATTGAGCTCGGTCATAACCTGGGGCTTAAGGTGGTCGCAGAAGGCATCGAGCGTGAAGAAGAGATGCAAATGCTGAACGACTTTGGCTGCGATGAGGCGCAGGGTTATCTTATCAGCAAGGCACTGACTGCCTCGGATATGGAAGCCTGGATATCAAGCAAACGAAAGCTATCGTCAGATTTCTGCGCTCCTCCCAAGCTGAAATCAGTGGGCCGGAACTGATACACCGCGAAGTTCTGTTATAGCTTGTAGTAGCGCAATTCCTTGTAGCATACAATTAAGTACGAATGCCCAAGCCGAACCTCTAAATATCTATCCCCGACCTCTTAAAGATCGGGGATATAGATAGATCGATCAGCGGGCAGGCAGTGGCATCCAATCTGCCATAGCCACATCAGCATGCTGAAACTGTGGCATCTTTGCGCCAAGATCATTCATGTTTTTAATATCCTGATCATTCAGGAATGCTTGAGTGATCAGTGTGGGTGGCACCACGACAGCTGCACCCGGATCTTCACCAGCAAGCATAAGGGCCAGCGTGCGCACTGACACTTCGCCTACCACCGCAGGGTTAGTCGCCACGGTAGCTACCCATGCTGATCCTGGCTCACGCATGGCAGAGATATCTGCAGTTGAAACATCCGCCGAGTAGATATCGATGTCGTCGGTCAGCCCTGCCTCATCGACAGCAATCTTCACACCTTTGGCAAATTCATCATAAGGGGCAAATACCACGTTGATGGTCGGGTTAGCCTGCAAAACTGAGCGCGCCTGATTGGCAACCGAATTGGCGATAGGATTATCAAGCGTTCCAAATTGCGCTACCTCGGTAATTTCCGGATTAGCTGCTTTGGTTTCCTCCCACGCCACATGACGACGATCGAGTGGTGCAATACCTGGTACATAGACGTAACCCGCCGTGAAGTTGGTGCCGTTATCCTTTACGGCCTGGTCCAGAGCCATTTTTCCCAACTGATAGTCAGACTGCTCTACCTGCGGAATGGCTTCGTTTTCAACGTTTACATCAAAGGCCACTACCTTGATACCGGCATCAACTGCTCGTTGTGCGGCTTCTTTCATGGATTCAGTCAAACCATGTTGTATCACAATGCCGTCAACGCCAAGCGCTATAGCCTGATCAACCATGTCCGCCTGAAGCGCTGCATCCTGACGACTATCCAGTACTCTTAAGTTAACACCTAGCGCTGCGGCTTGAGTTTCAACGCCTGACAGATAGGCCTGAAAAAAGTCTCCGGTCGAAAGATAACGAACCAGTGCAATATTGACATCACCCGGCTTATCAAATGGTGCGGGCATATCTTGCGACATTGCCTGACTGCTGCAAAACAACATAGTGGTAGCGCCGGCCAGCGCCATAAAATTTCTTCTTAGCATTACGTAAATCCTCTCTCTATGATGATGTATTAACGCCTCGCACCGGTTCGGCGCGAGGAAAGGTAAAACGTAAAAACCAGTGCTGTAACCAGTACGGCACCCTTTACAAAATCCTGCGTATAGTAAGGAGCGTTCATCATGGTCATGCCTTGCAATAGTATGCCGACAAACAATGCACCAATAGCGGTGCCGAAAGCGTTGGGTCGGGCAGCACCCAGCACAGCGAAACCGATCAGCGCCGCTGCAACGCTATCAAGCAGCAGATTATTGCCGCTGGCGATATCACCGCGACCCAGCCGCGCGGCCAGCAGAATACCACCGATAGATGCTGTTACACCCGATATCATGTACGCCGCGATCTTATGATTATTGACTTTCACACCAACAAGACCGGCGGCCCGTTCGTTGGACCCGATGGCATACATCATACGACCGTGTCGAGTAAAGCCCAGGAACAGCCAGATCAATACAGCGATGACCAGGAAAATCACTACCGGCATGGGTAGCAGCCTTTCGATGAACATATCAAAGCGATGCCGGCCAATCCACAGAAACGCTTTGCTGAAAGTACCTTCGGCTACCACCCCGTTACCCAGAGACATACCGGTTGCAATGGAGTTGCCCTGCGTTGGTATGCGTTGCAAGCCAATTAGCAGAAACATCATACCGAGTGTTGCAAGCAGATCCGGCACGCGAAA
>CAZNOB010000117.1:4836-16469 GCA_964574535.1 uncultured Granulosicoccaceae bacterium
AGCCAATTAGCAGAAACATCATACCGAGTGTTGCAAGCAGATCCGGCACGCGAAATTTAACGATGAGCATGCCGTTAATCAACCCGACAAGTGCCCCCATAAAAAGACACAGGAGTACAGCGACCAGAGCAGATTGCTCAAGAATAACCATGGCATAGGCAGATAACATTAGCGCGGAGGTCGCGACGGCACCAATCGACAAGTCAAAACCGTCAACCACCAGCGTACAAGTTACCCCGAGCGCCAGAATTCCGGTAATGGCGACTGACTGCAGTACAAACGCTGCCGAGCGCGCGCTTGCAAAGCCGTTGGTTACCAGGCTAAAAAATAGTATCAACCCAAACAGTAGAATCAGGAACCCGTATTTAATCGAAAAATCCAGTATGCGATTATTCATTGAGCTTGTCCTGACAAGGCAGTTTCAGTACCGGAAATATCAGAGATCAGCGAGGCTAGCTCAATGTTCTCGTTAATGTGTTCACCCTTGATTGAGCCTTCTGCCATCACCACGATACGGTCGGCAATCTCGATAGCTTCGTCAATCTCGGTCATGAAAACCAGTGTGGCACGGCCCTTGGAAGAGGCGCGTATGTGCTTACCGATATCGCGACGTGCGCCAATGTCTACACCTTGAAAAGGTTCATCCAGTAACAATACACGGCTGGGCTCCATTAACCATCGGGCAATCATGACCTTTTGTTGATTGCCGCCTGAAAGCGTGCCGATGGCATCGGTTTCGCTCTGACAGACTACGCCCAGCTGTTGATTCATTTCACGCGCACGGCTGCGCAACCGTTTAGCATTGATGAAAGAGCCTTTGCTGAAAGCTGAGAGAAATGGCAGCGTCATATTGTTCGCAATATCGAAGGCGGGTATAACGGCGTTGGTTCCCCGGTCCCTGGGCGACATAAAAACACCCTGTTGTACGGCTTGTTGCACTGAGTCTGGTTTGTACAATTGCCCATCTAATCGCATCTCACCACTAATCGCACGATTGATCCCGTAAATCACTTCTGCCAGCCTGCTTTTCCCGCTGCCCAGTAAACCGATTACAGCAACCACTTCTCCATCGCGAGCAGCAATGTTGATTGCCTTTGCCTCTGCAGTAAGTTTAAGATCCTTGAGTTCGATTACCGCCCCGCTGCCTCTCTGCACGGTAAAATCAACTTCGTTCATGCGGTGGCCAAGCATCGCTGTAACGGCGGCTTCATAGTCGAGTGGTTTTTCTTCGAATACCGCGGAAATCAAGCCGTCACGCATGCACAAAATACGATCTGCAAGGCGGCGAATGTCAGACATGCGATGCGATATATAAAGGATAGCCACTCCGGCATCGCGTAAGCGGTCAATCAAGGCAAACAGTCGGTTGGCTTCGGTTGCAGACAATGACGAGGTGGGTTCATCAAGAATAAGCACTTGAGGTTTACGCGCCATAGCCCGGGCAATAGCAATCATCTGCCGGTCTGCCACAGCCAGATCAGCCACACGGGCTTTCAGGTCTACATCGATCCCCATAGAATCAGCAACCTGTTGTGCCTCGCGCCGCAGCTTGCCTTCACGAACAAAAAAACCGGACCCGGGTTCTGCCAGCCGGTCAAGCATCAGATTGTTTGCTACATCCAGATCCGGAATGACACCGTCATCGATTGATTGATGCACTGTGACAACCCCCTTGGCGATGGCATCTGCAGCATTCAACGGAGCATAATTCTGCCCCGCCAGTTGCAGCTCGCCGCCATCAGCACTGTGGTATCCACAAAGCACCTTTACCAGAGTTGATTTACCAGCACCGTTGGCGCCCATCAGGACCGTCACCGACCCATAGTCAAGCGACAAATCGAAGCCCTTCAGCACACTGTTTCTGCCGAAACTTTTCAGTAACCTCCTGACTGCAAGAGCATGATCAGGCACTTAACGCTTTCTCCAGAAGTGATGCAAAGGCTTATACTCCTCTTTCATGTAGTCATAAGTCAAGTAAATTGACATTTGGGTATGTGCTGTTTTACTGTACGTTAAAGTCACCGAAGTTGATAGGCGTCGATGAACGAGAGCACAGGGTACAAAGCCCTTACTGTTGAGACTTTGCCCACGCGGCTAGGCAAGGTTGCTGAAATTACTGCACGCGTTGGCACTGACAGTTCTGCCTGGCAGGTAGAGGAGGTTGGGGATGGCAACCTTAACCTTGTGTTTATTCTGACCGGTGCTACTGGAAAGCTGATCATCAAACAGGCGCTACCATACGTGAGACTCGTCGGCGACAGTTGGCCGCTACCGCTGTACCGTGCCTACTACGAACACCATGCACTAACAAGGCAGGCATCGAGGGCACCGGGCTCTGTACCATCCACAGTGTTCTTCGACGAAGAGCAGGCTCTCATAGCGATGGAGTTCCTTGAGCCTCATGTCATATTGCGGCACAAGCTTATTCTTGGTGAGCGAGTACAGGGCCTGGCAAAGTTCCTCGGTACGTTTTGCGCACAAACGGCATTCAGAGGTTCAGAACTGTCGATGCAAGGTGCAGAGAAAAAAGCAGATGTGGCACTGTTTGCAGGCAATGTAGAAATTCCTGCCATCACCGAGGCACTGGTCTTTACCGACCCCTACTTCGATGCAGAGAGAAACAACCACACACAAGGACTTAATGCTGTTGTTGCACAACTACGTGCCGATGTAGCACTTAAAGTAAAAGCACAACAAATGCTTCAGCGCTTCGCATCAAACACTGAAACGATGGTACATGGTGATTTGCATTCCGGCTCTATTATGTCCACAGCCACCGAATCACGTGTTATCGATCCGGAATTTGTACAGTATGGGCCACTGGGTTTTGATATCGGAATGCTTTGCGCAAACTTTCTGATGGCCTACTTCAGCCAGCCGGCACACCGTGGTGACGACCTGAACGACTATCAGAACTGGATACTTGGCGTTATTACAGAAACCTGTGAAACATTCGAGTCCGAATTCACACAGTTGTGGGCAACCGAGCGAACCGGCATGCTTTATCCTGCCTCGCTATTTGAAGATCAGGGTCACGACAGTACATTCGCCTGCGATGCCGTGCTGACAAGTCTCTGGGCAGATGCATGGGCTTTCTGCGGAATAGAAATGCACAGACGCTGCTTGTCTCTGGCACACAATGCAGACTTTGAAGATATTGAAAATGAGAAGCTACGTGCTCCGCTTGAAGCGCGTAACCTGATGCTGGGGGCCGAGCTCATCCATCGTGCAAGCGAACTCAGAAACGCAAGCGACATTTGCGATCTGGCACGCACCTATAACAGCAAGGATTTCCTGTGAAAGTAAATGGCAAACACTATCGTTCACTTTGGTGGGACGACAAAGCCAATGTGCTGGAGATTATTGATCAACGCTGGCTACCCCATGACTTACGGGTTCAGCAAGTGGGCACGATGCAGGACTTCGCAGAAGCCATCAGTGAAATGCGCGTTCGCGGTGCACCGCTGATTGGCGCAACAGCTGCCTATGGCGTGGCACTGGCGATGGCCGAAGATCCTTCAGATCTAAATCTGAATAATGCCTGGGCCTTTCTTGAAAAAACACGCCCCACAGCAATTAATCTGCGCTGGGCGCTTAATCGTTGTCGTGAATTTCTACAGCCGCTACCAGAGCCCGAACGAGCCAGCGCGGCATTGAAGCTTGCGCATGAAATTGCTGACGAAGACGTCGAGATCAACCGTAACATAGGTGTAAACGGGCTTGAGATTATCCGACAGATCGCTGCAAAAAAACCAGTTGGTGAGCCAGTGCAACTACTGACTCACTGCAACGCCGGATGGTTAGCTACGGTTGATTGGGGAACAGCAACCAGCCCGATGTTTCACGCCCATGATGCGGGTATCGACCTGCATGTCTGGGTCGATGAAACAAGGCCACGCAACCAGGGTGCACTGACCGCGTGGGAACTTGGTAGTCATGGCGTGCCCCATACCTATATTACCGATAACGCCGGCGGGCATTTAATGCAACATGGTCAGGTCGATATGGTGATTGTCGGCACTGATCGAACGACGCGTCGCGGTGATGTGTGCAACAAGATTGGTACTTACCTCAAGGCACTGGCTGCTAAAGATAATGGCGTGCCTTTTTATGTTGCACTGCCTTCACCGACTATTGACTGGACGGTTACCGATGGAGTCGCTGAAATACCGATCGAACAGCGCAATCTGCTTGAGACCACTCATATACAAGGCAAGGGCGCTAACGGAAGCATTACGTCAGTCCAGGTATCACCCGACGGCACAGCCGCAGGAAACCCGGCGTTTGATGTCACACCCAATCATCTGGTCACCGGACTCATCACAGAGCGCGGTATCAGCTCGGCGACAGCAGAAGGACTGGCACATCTCTTTCCCGAGTTTACATAACCCGGTTCTAATCGCCAATAGTCAACGGGGCAAATAGTTTGGGTAATAGTGCACTGCGAAAAACTGGCAAGAAAAACCCCGAGCCCGGGAACAATACACCTCGCGATGATGCACCGATCATTGAGGCGGCATGGCTTTACTACCACGACGGTCTGAACCAAAGCGACATTGCCAACCGCATGCAGATCAGTCGTGCATCAGTAGTTAACTACCTCAGTGAAGCCAGAAAGCGCGGATGGGTGAGAGTATATCTGAACAATGATGTATTTCTTGGGCATCAGATTTCAGATGAACTGTGTAAAGCCTACGGCTTGCAAGCAGCTCTTGTGGTTCCAGATGACCCGCCCGGAATTAATAGCGAAGTAACCCGTGTAACGCGCGCAGCCGCAGATTGGTTACCACGGCTATTAGAGCCCGGTGACCAGCTCGGTGTGTCCTGGGGCGAAACCGTCTACCAGTTGGCGCAACAGATGACACGCAACCCGATAGAGGATCTAACCGTTGTTCAACTAGTGGGGTCGAGGCCGGCAGCGCCGGGCTTCGCTGCCGAAGCATGTACCACTTTACTAGCGCAAAAGCTTGATGGCCATTGCATTAATCTGCACGTTCCACTCATGCTTTCAAACAGAAATGTTCGCGACATGTTATGCGAAGAACCAGTAGTAGCGTTACAACTCGCGGCACTAGCCGCCTGTAATAAAACGCTGTTTGCCTGTGGCACTTGTGTAGCAGGTGCCCATGTCGTTCAAACCGGCCTGATCGATCCGCAAAGTCTTAAGCAATATACAGCGCAAGGTGCGGTCGGCGTTATCTGTGGACGCTTGATTGATGCAGACGGCAATCCGGTTGTAGCAGACACAGAAGAACGCATGATTGGTGTCACACGTGAGCAGATGCTAAATAAGGATATGGGCTTACTGGTTGCTGCCGGACACGGACGTGCGGTGTCGGCACGGGCAGCAATAAAAGGCGGGTACGTGACCCACCTGGCTACCAGCAGCAGCATAGCGCGCGCGCTGCTGGAAGCATCTTAACGGCCAATGTTTGTGTTAGAAATACTTTTTTGTCCAGAGTAAGAAAAAACCAGAATGTGAGAGACTACGGGGCTTTCTAATTTCAACGCGTCAACCTGGAAATACCCGATTATCTTTTTATGCGCACCATTACGTTTGAAGAAGCAGATCCACTATTATCCTGGAGTTCGATTGCCGACGCTTTGCAGGCAGGGCACCAACTTCCGAAGGCTGAAATTGGCGACTTACTGTTTGAATCAGAGCCAAACGCATTGCTCAGTCGAGGAGCATGGATACCTGGCCTCGGCATGGCGTTAAAGTCAATGAGTGTATTTCCACAAAATTTATCTGCGACCCCTCCACTACCCAGCATTCAGGGCGGCGTTTTGCTTTTTGACGATAAGAATGGTTCCTTATTGGCAGTGATTGATGGTGTCCTCGTCACCAAGTGGAAGACAGCCGGTGATTCCATTTTAGGGGCAAAGCTGCTCGCAAACCCGACGCCCAAAACTCATCTCATGGTGGGCGCCGGCACAGTGGCCACATCCATTCTCGAAGCTTACCACGAGGTTTTTCCTTCGATTGAACGGTTTATCATTTACAACCGAACCGACTCCAACGCACATAAGTTCGCAGGGGCCATACAGCACAAGGTTGCAAATGTTGAAGTTATGGAAAGTCTCGAAGCAGCATGCGCAGAGGCAGATATCATTAGTAGTGCTACCATGGCAATTGACCCGGTTCTCAAGGGAGATTGGATAGAGCCAGGTACTCATATTGATCTGATTGGCGCTTTTAAACCCGACATGCGGGAAGCCGACGATGCGCTTTTATTGAAGTCTGAGCTCTATGTGGATTCTCTCGACACAACCATCGGTCATATTGGTGAAATTGAAATCCCGCTGAAAGCAGGATTAATCTCAGTTGATGATATACGCGGTGATCTCTATGATCTTTGCAAAAACAGTACAGGTAGAAGTTGTAAGGAAGCAATCACTTTTTTTTAAAAACGGCGGCGGTGCACATTTGGATTTGATGACGAGCATGTTGATCTATGAAATTTGCGGCTAGCTTGCATACAACAAAATATTTTTTGAAAATCTGTGGCGAACGAAATCAGGCCACTCAAACCGCACGCAGGATTCGCGGTTTTTTGCTTTCTTTTTCCCGCTCTAACTCCTCTACCCGCACCAATACATCGTTGCTCTGCTAATGTGGGGTTAACCTAATTCCCTGCCTTAAGTTTGCATAGGAATTTCTCTGCAATTTATCAGGATTTCGCCGCAGACCTATACCACGTTTCCATGATTCAGTCCTGTTCGCAGGATAAAATGAATCACTGGCATTTATACACTTTAAAACACAGTCTCCCGAAATCAAAAGGAGAGTCTAGTTAGTAGTATGTCATCGAAGCTGGCGAATGAGTAACAGCAGCTTGTTTACTTTTCTGTGCGTTATTTACTTTTTGCAGCTTTGGCACTTTCAATAGTCAACCGCGTTGAACAACCGTTGTTATTCAGAGCTTTTTTTCCAATCGTGAATAAACCTTTGCTACTCCTCTCCAGAGATAGTTCCCCCTGAAAGATATAGGATATTCTTTGCCCTTCCTCGCTGGAACCAACGGACGATCTAAAAAAGAGGTCAGTGGGAATAACAATCCTGAAGCGTCCATCCTTAGCGATATTTCCCACGCCTCGATTTGTTCCTCGACCTAACCTTCCTTCACCGTCATTAACATAAAGAATAGTTCTATTACTATCGAATTTACACCTAAATCGCTGCCCGGCAACTGACTGCAATGAATTGAGCGGTCGCTCAACCAGATACCATTGACCATCATATTTTCCAGTCAGATCTCGATCCTCATCTGCAACAGGAGTCGGATTAATGCCTGCACAACCGACCAACCACCCTGAGGAAACCAACATCGTTATCCTCTTTAAACAATTACCCATAAATTAATGTCCTATCAATGCATAAATCCATCTGCATCTTAAGATGCTTAAGTCGTTAGGCCCTGGTGGGCTATTTGGAAAGTTTGATACCACTTATCTTCGTAACAGTCGCCATAGCGGCGTTAGAAAATTTCGACGCGAGCCCTGTTATCCCTGCATTTTTCTACCTTGCTCTGACGGCTGTCACTGTGAAATGTTTATCACTGAACTTACCGCACAGCCCACTAGATTAGTTGAGTATTACCTGTTTATGAGTAGTAACATTCCCACTGTGCAGGAAGCAAGCCTTATCAAATACACTTAGGTCAAGCGGATTGGGAAGTCGCACATCGTTAAAACCAGGTGTGGGTTTATCAGCGTATTCGTAAGAGCGATCAATTTGAGCAACGCATAATATGATGACTTTTTGTTTGCGAGCGAACGCCTTGAGATCCCTTACTTGCTTTGACAAATCCGGGGTGTTTCGTTTTTGATCAAGTAGCTGTAAATAGTCGACAACTGCTACAGTGCCGGCCGCGGCATTACTTAGCTTGTCGATTATGTATGCGGCAGAAATAAAATTAGAACCGTCGAAGTGAAACTGCGCATTCGTGCTTATATTTTCTTCGCCAAGGAATCCTAGTAGCTCGTCGATGTCCTCCTGATTTGATTCAAGAGTAAAGAACCATCCGTGATTTCCCTTTTGGATGGATTTGGCAACAATATCCACCCCCGTTAGCGTCTTCCCCTGGCCAGGCCTGGCGCCTAACAAGACAAGCTCTCCCGGGACAATAAGTTCCAGCATCCTGGTTGCCGGGCTGCGCGAAGCAAAGCGAGATGCGAGCAAACTCCAGTTTTGAAATCCCTCACCTTGAGCAATTCTGTCCAGTGCTGCGTGTAGTGGAATTTGCTCTTGACGTGACAGGAGCCTGGCTTGTCGTTTTAAGGTGTAGATCGGCGTTGAGAATTTCATTGCATAGCCTCTGTAATGAGCCATGGCTGCTTCCTCCCTTTGAACCTGCTCAAACATTGGCTTGAATGAAAAACGCCCTGCATGTAGTTTACTTTCCCAATGGGAGGGGGAGGCAGTGGGCTTCGGCCTGCTCGAAATTATGCACGAAATCCCTGCCGTAGTCATCAGTGAACTGGCTGCAACAGGCTAAAGCCTCACCATCGAGCCCGGCATGCGCTTGCGATTTGGCGAGCATCAACAGCGCATCAGCATCAGCATCAGAATAAAAGGGATTATCGCTAAGCACCTCTTGAACCATCAGGCTTGCATCGCAATCCCCGGTAGTAATGCCAGTGAGTATCGAGGTATTCATTGATCGCTCCAAGTCACTTTTAGCCAGGCGGGCCTAAAGTACATGAGATAGTTAACGAGCAACATCACGCTAAGAGCGATCAGCAACCGACCGTTAAGAACAAGATTTGCAGCGTAGGCCGAGATTAGCACGGCCACTATGGGGAAAAGTAGATTCGCATAAGCAGCTTTATCAGCCTCGAGCTCGCCGACAAGAGTGAGATAACACCCACATGCGATGATAGATCCAAAAATAGCCAGATACATCAGTGATCCAACATAAAGTGCTGACGGATCAAAATTAAACGGTATATCCCGGAATACGGCAGAGATTGTCAACGCGATAGCGCTAAATAACATACCGATAGCATTGGACTCAGTCACTTTTACGCCATCTTAGCCGATCCTCGTCACTCAGATAAAACCTTGCTGACAGTCGCCAGGTGCCCTTATGTGATACACAGCACCGGCGCATTCTATTCCTAGTGGTCTTGCCATTTATTGATTTTACTGCAAGACCTGACCCCCAATGACCTGCTCCATGACTGCTTTATTGCCCGGAACGCTTGTGCAACTTTTAAAATAACTCCAGTGGCGCATTTTCGACCACTTCCTTTAAGACAAAAAAACTCCTCAGCTGACGCACATTAGGCAGGGTGAGCAGCTGTTGCCGGTGCAGGCGGTTAAAATCAACAGTATCTTTTACGCGTACTTTTATAAAGTAATCAAAATCACCAGCCACACATTGGCACTCCAGCACAAACGGAAACTCGGAAATCGCTTTTTCGAACGCTGAAAAGCTCTCTGGTGTGGATCGTTCTAACACTGCACCTACAATCACCATCCCACCATAGCCCACAGCGTTTGGGTTGATCTGTGCGCGGAAGTTAACCACGACCCCTTTCTCTATCAACCGCTGTGTTCGCCGGTGGCATGTTGGTGCACTCAGATCCAGCCTGGCGGCAAGATCTGCGTTTGAAATTCGGGCATCTCTTTGAAGTTCCATGAGAATTTTGCGATCTGTTTGATCCAGTTCGATTTCCATGTTTATATCTTTCACAAAATATTATTTCTGTGAAATTATATTATATTATCTGATAATTTAGTGAAATTTATAGAAATTTAATCATGGCTATCTGAAAGCACATTTCAAACCCGATACATTAGAGTATCTCAAGTTTTCCTTGTTGCCAGGAGATGGCTGATGAATCTGGACAAATTTGAACGCTACCCACTTACTTTCGGACCAACTCCGATTGAATTTCTACCTCGACTGACAAAGGCGATAGGCGCTGATGTTGAAATTTATGCAAAGCGGGATGACTGCAACTCAGGGTTGGCGATGGGTGGTAACAAATTGCGCAAGCTCGAATACATTGTTCCGGATGCTATAGCTTCCGGGGCTGATACCCTGGTGTCTATCGGTGGTGTTCAGTCCAATCACACCCGAATGGTCGCGGCAACCGCTGCGAAGATCGGCATGAAGTGCGTTGTAATACAGGAAAGCTGGGTTCCCCATGAAGACGCTGTGTACGACCGAGTCGGAAATATCCTGATGACTCGACTAATGGGTGCTGACAGTCGTTTAGTCGACGATGGATTTGATATTGGTATTCGTCAAAGCTGGGAAGATGCTTTGCAATCTGTTGTAGATGCAGGAGGTACTCCTTACGCCATTCCTGCCGGAGCGTCAGTTCACAAGTACGGTGGTTTAGGGTACGTTGGTTTTGCAGAAGAAGTACGGGCTCAGGAAGCCGACCTGGGCTTTGAGTTCGACTACATCATTGTCTGTTGTGTAACCGGGTCCACACAGGCGGGGATGATTGTCGGGTTTGCTGCTGATAATCGCACAGACAAGGTAATCGGAATAGACGGGTCTGGCACTCCGGATCAGTTACGCGAACAAATGCGTGGCATCGTTGACAATACTGCCTCCCTTGTCGAGTTGGGCCGCAATGTTTCGGACGATGAGATTATTATCAATCCAGACTACGCGTATCCTGCCTACGGTGTGCCTAGCCATGAAACCAACGAAGCAATTCGACTTTCGGCGCGGACCGAAGCAATGATTACCGACCCTGTGTATGAAGGAAAATCTATGCAAGGCATGATTGATCTGGCAAGAAAGGGTTTTTTCAAAAAAGGGGCAAAGATACTATACGCACATCTTGGAGGAGCGCCGGCAATTAATGGATACAGCTATACGTATCGAAACGGTTAACGATGGCTAATGTCGTATATCCCCACGCTAAATGGAGAGAATTGGCGTCACCCATTAGACTTTACCTGTCAAGCATCCGTGAAAATATTGTACCAAATAAATGGGCTATCCGCATTTAGGTGGTTCGGTGTACGCTACTGTTTTCTCATTGTGAGTTGTCGCAGCATTGCTACGCAACAGTCACCCATCAGGATCCAGCGGCAATACATCTTATCCGCCCTGGCTTTCGCCCCAGAAAATAATCAGTGCCACAACAGTGTCCATTCAGTTTGAAAGATTTTTGGCCTTCTATAGACCAACCCATATTGGCTCACTGCGTAGGCGTAACAACACAAACACTTAAATCCTTCAAGGCATCTTCATTCTTATCAACATATTTTCGAAATACGTTTTCAATAAACGACTCCCCTCCCAGTGATTGGTCATTTGGCACCAGGCATAACGCCAGTTAAAGCGCTTGCACAACTGCGACAGCACTGAAAGCCACCTTAAGCGATCCTCGTCACTCAGATAAATATCTTCCTGACGGTCGCCACGTGCTGTTATGTGATACACAGCACCGGCGTATGCTATTCTAAGTGGTCTTGCCACTTATAGATTTTACTGATCTCATTCAAATGTTGCAATGCAAGACCTGACCCTATATTTTTGAGTGGTCTTGCCACTTATAGACTTTACTGATCTCATTCAAATGTTGCAATGCAAGACCTGACCCTATGTTTTTGACACCATCTTTTTTTCAATTCGGTTTGCAGATTGGTGTTCCATCAGATG
>CAZNOB010000118.1:0-13244 GCA_964574535.1 uncultured Granulosicoccaceae bacterium
ATGGATGGCGCAAAGAGCGCTGTCAGCCATGGATGGCTGCAAGCGCTATCCACTTCCATGACCACTCTCAAAATGCCGCAGCCACCCGAAGGGCTGAGTAGTCGCAAAAAGACTTTTTGCTTCCGTTTTTGGTCTTCCTGGATTCAAATATGAAAGCCCCCGGCATAGAATGTTATATCACTATATCAACCGTTGCCTCAGCACCATCTGCACCATCCACTAAAGCCATTGACACTGAATTTGCCTGCAAATCCGACAACCGTTTATAAATAAAGTCACGACTATTCTGCGGATCATCTTTTAAATAAAACTGTGTGGTCAGAAGCGTCTTATCTTTTGCCAGACACTTTACGTGAATATGAGGTGCGCGCCCGGGATAGGATACCGGCTTAATGGTTCGAAAAGAGTAAGCGCCGTCATCACCGGTGATATCGTGTCCAAAGCCCTGAAATCCGGTGTCGTATTCAACCTGCCGCGGATCTGAAGTATGGAGATACCTGCCGCCAACATCGCACTGCCATATTTCCACTCTGATACCGGGCATCGGGGCTCCGTTGGCATCAGTGACGGTACCTTTCAGATAAAAAATCTCACCGCCGGCTTGTCGCACAATACCGTCAATGCGGACCAGATCATTGTCAATATCATCGAAGCGCATCGACTCTGTAGGATAGAAAGGACCTTCGGTTGATTCTACCGTACGGGCTACTTTTGCAAAAGATCGAAAAGGAATAACGCTCCCTAATATAGCTGTGATTCCAGACAAGACACGACGCCGATTAAATGCTGATTTCTGCATGTTGCTTCCCTTCTGTTAAGTGCGGAGTTTGGTTCGTAAAAACCTTGAACAGGCCTTCTTCACGATTTCTGCGTAAGTCGGGTAGGAAAAAATGGTATCTGCTATATCTTCTGCCTTCAAATTATTCTTAATCGCCAGTGTGAACATCTGCACCCATTCTCCGGCGTAAGCACCGACACCGCTTGCGCCTAGTATGCGATTATCCGCATCCATCACCACTTTTAGAAAACCGCCGGTTTTACTGTCAGTGATAAAACGATCCGTCGCAGCGTCGACAAAAAAAGTTTGCACGCCTTGTAAACTTTCTTTTGCCTGAGCTTCCGTCATCCCTACATGTCCGATTTCCGGGTTAGTGAAAATTGCCCACGGGAGCACCGACAAATCATTGGTTCGGGACTCGGCGTTTAACAGATTTCGAACCACCAGCTCTGATTGATAATTGGCCACATGACTAAATTTAGCACGCGCTGCCACATCGCCTACGGCGTAGATATGTGATACTGAAGTCTGCAAACTATCGTTAACGGTCACACCGCGACGCGTGTATTCAATGCCGGCTGCCTCAAGATTCAGGCCGTTGATATTAGGCACCCGCCCTATTGCGATGAATAATTCATCGACCAACAGTTTACGGCTTGTTTTCGCGTCCGCCGGACCTTCATCAATATCAAGACATATTTTGCCATCAGCACTTTTTGAGCAGACTGTTGCATCAGCCTGAGTGATCATCTCGATACCCATGGCCTCAAACTGTTCGATCAGATAGCCCGCTACATCAGGATCGACATTACCCAAAATGCGATCATGTCTGTCGATCATGGTTACTTTACTGCCAAAACGCGCCAGCGCCTGCCCTAACTCCGCCGATATCACACCACCGCCCAGGAAAGCAATGCTCTCTGGCTGATCGCGCAGATCCCAAAAGTTTTCATTATTCAGAAATTCAACATCACCCTCAGTGGGCAACAATCGAGGGCCGGAACCGGTGGCTATGATGAAATGGTCACCGCTGATTTTCTGCCCCCCGATCTCAACAGTGTGCGGATCTACAAAACTGGCACCTGACGGATCAATAAAAGTATCTATGCCCAGATCGTTAAACCGCTTTGGTTGTTCATGTGCATAGATACCGTCAACAATACTTTTGACATGAGCCATCGCGCTCGCAAAATCGAATTTTTCAGGCAGATCGATGCCGGGCAAACCGTGTAAATTTGCTGTCTGCAACGTGTGGTATGTTTTGGCAATATCAATAAGTGCCTTCGATGGAACACAACCAGAGTGCGTGCACTCACCACCAATTTTATGTTTCTCAAGCAGTGCAACAGTGGCTCCCCGGCGCTGAGCTTCAAACGCAGCAGTGATACCACCGCCGCCAGCACCAAGAATAACGATATCGTAGCGATCAGACATTAAAGAGTTTCCGTAAATAGTATTTCCGCGTCGCCTTCGACACCGGGCACCTGATAGTAGTTCATTTCACCCAGTGCGCCATCGATGCTCAATATTGCAAACGCATGATGATAATGGTCACCATCATGATCAAGCTGACAATCCAGATTGATGCGAGGTGCTGTCCCGATTGATTCAGGAATCGAGAGATTGGCAAGTTGTTTATAGGGCTGCCAATGCAAGGCCACAGGTATGGCACCGGAACCAATGCAACGCCCTTTACGTAAACCCAGATAGGGATCAAACGCAATCATATTGTGCTCATGTCCCCAGAGCCATATATCGATGTTTGGCAGATAAGAGGCAAAGGCTTCATGTAATACCGGGTTTAACGCAAGCGGCCGGTTATCAGCTGTTCTACCTATATTTCCTGAGGCTGTAAATAACTGGTAGTGAGATAACATCACAGTCTTGCGTCCATCAGCCGTATCTAGTTTATGGTGATGCCACTCGACTTCTTTTGGCTCTACAGCAGGGATTGCAGATAACGCAGATTTTGGCCCGCCAACCTCCGGTGGCGCACCGATAGCCAGTATTTGCCAGTGCTCATTGCGCAGGCAAAAATAGCTGGCCGGCTGATCAAGCTCATCAAGCAACCAGTAGTAGCCTGCACCGCCAGCATACAAGTCATGATTGCCAGCCAGGTTAAATACCCGCGCAGATTCAGGTAGGTACTCGCGCACCACGGCCAGAAAATGATCCTGCATTTCCTTTTTGGTCCCCGAGTAATAAACATCACCCAGATGAATAACCAAATCAGGCTTTTGATCTGCAATACATCGCATCACATTGCGCGCAAGCCTGGTACCTGTGCCCCAGTCAGAGACAAAGGCTATTTTCAGTTTATCGGTATCACGGCCTGCGGCCTTTGCTGGTTCGAGTGGTAACACAAAGTCATCCAGCGACTGGTAATGCCGATAGGGAATTTCGGCATTATTGTTATCGAACTCAAATAACGTTTTAGCCCATAGCGGATCACACACCGAATAACGCAATTCAGATTCAAGCTCGCGCACCCGGTCAGTATTGCCGGTGAATTTTGCCGCTGCCAATGCGATATAATTATGTGCACAGTTAGAGACCAGTTCTCCTTTGGTGATGACTCTGGCCAGATCTACACCGTCTTCTCCGTTCGCCAGCGCTTCCTCCAGCTTTTCGCAGGCTACGCAACTCGCCTGCATGGCTGGATGCTCAGCACTTAATTCTGCGTTCGGTGCCTCTTCTTGTTGCAGCACTGCATTCAGCGCTGACTGCCAGCGAGACATGAAAGACAGTCCATAGGTTTTTATTGCCATCGTTTGTTTTCAACTGCGATTGTGGTGGTACAGAATGTCTCATCGTAACAGCGATCACTCATTTAGTGAACGCAGCCTTTCAACCACAGAGTCACGAAAGGTTCATCGTGCGCACCCAGACAAAGGCACTGCGAACTTCACCTGTCATCGCAGTTGGCAAAGAAAAGGCTGCTCGATATCTCTCTACAGGGTGGGTACACTATCGCTATCGGCCGAATTCTTTCGGTCACCTACGGAGACTTACCGGATGGCTATTTCACCTCGCACATTATCGCTCCTGAGCGTGGCTGCTGTGGTATCGATTTATTCCAGCACCGCTATGGCTGAGACTTTTCGATGGGCTGGCACCACCGACCCGCAGACCATGGATCCGCACGCGACCAACTCCGCGCCGGTTCTTGGTTTTCTAAACAATGTTTACGAGGGCCTGGTCCGTCGTAACAAGGAAATGAAAATCGAACCCGCGCTTGCGGAAAGCTGGGAACAACTCGGCAGTGATGGCTGGCGGTTCAATCTGCGTTCCGACGTCACTTTTCACGATGGCTCTGCATTCACCGCTGATGACGTACTATTTTCCTATGAACGCGCTTCCTCTGAAGATTCCGACGTTCGCTCCTGGTTTGCGCCGATCGAAAGTGTCAATGTTGTCGATGACACCACTATTGACTTCATGACCATCGCACCGAACCCGCTGTTTCCCGATTCGATTGCTAACTTTATGATCATGGATCGCGACTGGGCCAGCAGCAATGAAGCCACGCGTCCCTCAAAAGAAGCCGAGAATCACGCCACCAGAAACGCCAACGGCACCGGCGCTTTCATGATCTCTTCACGAGACCCGGGGGTCAAAACCACACTGAAACCCTGGTCCGGCTGGTGGGACAAACTGGAAAGCAATATTACCGAAGCGGTCTTCACGCCGATTGGGCAAAGTGCGACTGGCATGGCTGCACTGCTTTCAGGTGAGATTGATTTCATCTCGCCCATCCCTTTACAGGATGTACCACGCATGAAAGAACGTGACGGCTTCACTGTCCACGAGGGTGTTGAAGCTCGGGTGTTAATGTTTGGTTTTGCACATCAGGCTGATGCGCTTAAATTTTCTGACGATATCAGCGGCAAAAACCCGTTTCAGGATGTCCGTGTAAGGCAAGCCGCCTATCAGGCCATCGACGTCGATGCATTGATTAAAAAAATTATGCGCGGGAATGCACAGCCAGCCTCACAACTGGTGTCTGATGCAATGAAAGGATATTCCACCGAAAACGCTGACCGGCTAGCCTACGATCCCGATGCCGCCAAAAAACTGCTGGATGATGCAGGCTATGCCGATGGATTCAGTTTTGGACTGCAGTGCCCTAATGATCGCTACATCAACGACGAGGCTATCTGTAAGGCGGCCGCATCGATGTTTGCCAAAGTCGGACTGAATGCAAAGCTGACCACAATGCCGGTCAGAAACTACTGGCCTGAACTACGGGAAGATAAATTCGATATGTATTTGCTGGGTTGGTCTCCCGGCACCTTCGATGCTGAACACCCGATTCGCTTTTTAGTCACCACGCCCAACACAGAAAAGAAACTAGGCAGCTGGAATTTCGGTGATTATTCAAACGCGCGCGTCGATGAATTACTGCCCATGATTCAAACTGAACTGGACGACGCCAAACGCCAGTCGATGATCGATGAAGCCACCGCCGTCATGCAACAGGAAGTAGCCTATATTCCCATGTATGTTCAGCCACTGATCTGGGCGTCGAAGGACAACATCACCCTGACACAACGAACCGATAATTTCTTTATCCTGCGCTGGGTGACCATAAACTAAAGCGAATATCATTCGCTTGTGACACGGCCGGTCAACCCTTAAGTCGACTGGCTTTTTTATAGCCAAACCTTGATCTCCCCGCCATGACAGACGCCGCCTTCGAGCTTTACTACTGGAACACACCCAACGGCCTGAAAGCGGTGATTGCGCTCGAAGAAATCGCGGTGCCTTATACACACCATATGATCGATCTCTCTCACGGTGAACAACACAATCCTGCATTCAGGCAATTGTCACCGGACGGAAAAATTCCTGCACTTGTTGATATCAACCGCGATAAATTGACACTGTTTGAGTCTGGTGCAATTCTTCTGCACCTGGCAGAACATTACCCTCAGATAAACGGCCGAACAGAAACAGAACGGGGACAGGTGTTATCGTGGACACTGTGGCAAGTCGGACAACTGGGACCACTGGCCGGCCAATTCGGACGTTTTAAAGGGTTAACCCCACCCAATCCAGCCGCTATTAATCACTTTGAACAGCTGGTCTGGCGATGTTTAGACGTACTTGAAAAACGGCTGCAGGAGTCCGAGTACATTGCCGGCGAACACTATACCGTCGCAGACATCGCCTCTTTCCCCTGGGTTGCCTCGGACCAGAGCTACCTGCAACGATACAAGATCAACTGGCGGGATAAGTGTCCGGCAGTGAACCGCTGGGCGAAACTGGTGGCGCAGCGACCGGCTGTGGAAAAAGCGTTGGATATTGACGACGAGTCTTGATGAATAATACAACCACTAGTTAATCCGGGGATACCGAATCAATTCGCGCAACAGGGTTGTGCTCCCACAGTGTAGATACGTTGCGATTAAGTGTAGAGAATGCACTAAGCCGTGGGAGCCGATCCCCGATCGGCGAATAATGACCTGTCAGGGACATTCAGTATTGACCCATCACGATCCATTCTTCAACATCGCAAGAGATGGTGTTTCACTTAGCAACATTTGGCTATAGGGCTCTACAGGCGCCCTGAAAAATTGCTCTGTCTCTGCAGATTCAATCAGTAAGCCATTTTTAAGTACTATCACCCGATCGGCCATTTGCCTGATGACAGCCAGATTATGGCTGATAAAAAGAATGGACAAGCCCAACACTTGCTGCAGGTCTTTTAGCAAATTCAGTATCTGAGCCTGTATCGAGACATCCAGTGCAGAGGTGGGCTCATCACAAATCAGAAACTCCGGTCGTGCCACCAGCGCACGTGCTATGGCTATTCTTTGTCGCTGCCCCCCGGAAAATTGATGCGGATACTTCAGCATGGCACGCTGTGGCATTTCAACAAGATCAAGCACAGAGGCCACGATTTTTCGAATCTCCTGACGATCACTGGCCAAGCCATAAAACCGTACTGGTTCGGCAATAATTCGTTCAACGGTGAGTCGATTATTTAGTGACGAATACGGGTCCTGAAATACCATTTGAATTTGTCGGCGAGCCGGATGGTAACGCGCCCGTGCCCTGCCCGACGGCAGGTTTTCACCCCTGAATTGCATGGTGCCTGCTGAAGGTGCTACCAGACCAACGATTGTTTTAGCCAGCGTAGATTTTCCGCTGCCACTCTCTCCGACGATGCCTAATACCTCACCGGGAAACACATCGATACTGATATCTTTCAGCGCCTTAAAACCGGGCTTTCTTGAAAACCAGCCAGACTGTCCGGAGTTGAAAGTCACCGAAATCCCGGATAGGGACAGCACTTGACTGTGCGGTGCATTGGACGAATCCGCTATATCGGTTGACTGTTGATTTGAGTTTATATTTTTATTTGCAGTAGCACGCTCAGACAACAACCAGTCAGAGGCAAACTCCACGCTCGCACCTTCTATAGACCAGGAAGTATCTTCGGCGGTGAGCGGATCATCACTAACGATATTTTTAAACCGATCAAGCCGCTTATCAAGTCGAGGCACTGCCGCCATCAACGCCATGGTATAGGCTTGCGATGGGCTACCCAGAACGTTTCTGGTGGTACCGGTCTCTACCACGTTACCTGATCGCAGCACGGTGACACGATCAGTGATTTCATTAATCACTCCTATATCGTGGGTGATCAATATGATTCCAATCTGGCGCTTATCACACAGATTTCTGATCAATGCCAATATCTGCTTTTGCACTGAAACATCCAGCGCTGTCGTTGGCTCATCTGCAATAATCAATTCAGGGTTAGTACACAGTGCCAGTGCGATCACTACTCGCTGTCGCATGCCCCCGGAAAATTGATGTGGATACTCATCCATACGTTGCTCGACATTCTGCAAACCGGTTTCTTTCAATAGTGCAACAGCATGACTCCGGGCCTCGGTATGGTTTAACTCTGAATGCTGTCGAATTGTTTCGATGAGCTGTGCCGCAATCGTAAGTAACGGGTTTAAACTGGTCTGCGGATCCTGAAAAATCATACTAATACGGATACCACGCAATCGATGCCAGGCGTCAGCATCAAGTCGGGTTAAGTCTTCACCAGCAAAATTAATATTGCCTGAGGATATATAACCGGGGCTTTGTAGTAATCCCATGATCGCAGCACCAACAGTCGACTTACCAGCACCGGATTCCCCGACCAGGCCATGGATTTCACCGGCATTAACATCAAGGTTCACGGCATCAAGTGCCAGAAACTCACCAAACCGGGTTGGGAAGCGAACACTGAGTTGTTTGATATCGAGCAACATGGTTATCGCAACGCCGGGTTGAACGCATCGCGAAGAAAGTCACCCAATATATTGATTGAGATGATCATCGTAATCAGCATTGCGCTGGGGAATATCACAATCCACCATTCACCGGAAAACATATACTCCGTACCGATTCGTATGAGCGTGCCCAGAGACGGTTGATTAGGGGGAACGCCGACTCCCAGATACGATAATGTAGCTTCCAGTAACACCGCTACGGCAAGATCTACAGTGAGTATTACCAGAATCGGCCCCATAATATTGGGCAGAATATGCACAACCATAATTCGCAGCGGATGCATACCCATAATTTCACTGGCCTGAACATACTCTTTGTTGCGTTCCACCAGTGTTGATGCTCGCACTGTGCGGGCAAAATTAACCCACAGAGAAAGTCCAATAGCAACAGTTAACACCGCGATCATTAAGTTATCGTGTTGGTCGCGGGGCAAAATACCTCTTGCGATGCCATCGATAAGTAACGCAGTGAGAATAGCCGGAAGACTAAGCTGCACATCCGCGATGCGCATGACCACCGCATCAAAACGGCCACCAAAATAACCTGCCATTAAGCCAACCGTCACACCGAGTACACAGGCGAACCCGACAGATAACAGCCCCACCAACAGAGATAAGCGGGTGCCATAGAGAATGGCGGAAAGTAAATCACGCCCCTGATCATCTGTACCGATAAAAAAACGTTCATCGCTGCCATCGACCCAGACGGGCGGTACCAGAGAATCCATGATGTCGATACTGGCAATATCGTATGGATCAGTGGGCGAGATCACGGATGCAAGTGCTGCCGCCCCCAGTGTAAGTATGGCAACCAGCGCTGCCAACTGAGCAACCCTGTTATGCAGAAACAAATACAGCAATTCGTTTTCACGCGCGATACGCTGCCAGGCTTTAATCATTGCAGCGATTACTCGTGTTCACTTTTAAGCCGAACTCGCGGATCAATGGCAAAATAGAGCAGATCAACCATTAGATTAATGACTACAAACATTAAGGCGATCAACACCAGATAAACTGACATTACCGGGATATCCACATAGCGGATAGAGTCAAGAAACAATAAACCCATCCCCGGCCACTGAAACACTGATTCAGTCACAATAGAAAAGGCAATAATGCCACCTAGCTGCAATCCAATAATTGTGATCACCGGTACCAGCGTGTTGCGAAAAGCATGGTTCAAATACAGCGACCGATAATGAATACCGCGCGCCGTCGCAAACTTCACAAAGTCAGTTTTTAACACACTCTGCATTTCAGCTCGTACTAACCGCATGGTGAGCGTCAGCTGATATACACCCAGCGTAATTGCAGGCAGCAGCAGTGATTTCCAGCCATCAATCGTTAAAAAACTGGTTTGCCACCATCCTATTTGAACCGTTTCACCGCGACCAAAAGTTGGCAGCCAGCCTAATTCAACGCCAAACAAATAGATTAAAAATATTCCGATCACAAATGTGGGGACTGAAATCCCGACCAAAGTCGCCAATAACAAGGCATTTGATAGAAAACCCTTGCGCTGCAACGCGGTATAAATACCCGCAGGAATACCGACAATTAACGAGATCAACAGCGACAGTGCTCCCAGTTCAAGTGTGGCCGGTATTCTACTGAGAATCATTTCACTGACCGGTTGACGCGTACGATAGGAAAAACCAAAATCACCCGACGCCAGATTGCCCACAAAACGCACGTACTGCGTGTGTATCGGGTCATTTAATCCAAGTCGCTCGCGTAAGTTCTCCTGGTCTTCGATGGAAGTTTCCTGTCCCACCATCTGCGCGACAGGATCACCCACAAACCGAAATAAAGAGAAAGCAATCAGACTCACTGCAAGCATGACAAATACAGATTGCAGTAATCGTTGTAAAATGAACCCGATCATTGCGTCAGGACCATACCCGATTCAGTTGTTGGCTGATGCTCGCTGATTCTCTGCAAAATTCATCCATAGTAAACCTGTTTGAATGCCCCGTTGGTGGCAGGTGAACGCAATCTTCGCGTTTTTCATCAGTTTATCGTTTGTCTACTAAACGCTCTTGCATGATACCCAAAATACTCAAACAAGAAATATCGGAAACTTACAAGTTTTGTTAGATGAGAGCTTGCGTCCATCAATTCGCGCTAAGGCTCTCAAGAAATGCGACCAGGTCGCGACGATCCTGTTCTGATAGATTGAGCGGCTTCAGTATCGATTCGCCATTGCTATGTAGTCGGTCCGGATCGATATCGGCATAGCTATCAACCACAGCACGTATACTCTCAATACTGCCGTCGTGCATGTAAGGCGCAGTTGTAGTCAGATTTCTAAGAGAAGGGGTACGCCACTGTCCAAAGTTCACCTGGCCTAACTTAACCGTGCGTGTTTTGATTATTTCATGATCTACTTCGGTGCCATTGTAGCGACCGGGTAAATTATACGGATCTTGCCGAACCCTTTTTATACCGGTGTAACGCCCGGGGTCAACCTGCCCCACGCCGGTAAAAAACGACCGGCCTGTATCGTGGAATTCTCCATTTGAAAAATTCGGCCCGAAATGGCAAACATGACAGTTGGCATCTGACAAGAATATTTTTAACCCTCGCTTCGCTGCAGCGGGGTATTGCCTGATCGCTGTTGCATCATTTGCCATTACGCCATCATAAAAATCATCGAACGGAGTCTCCGGTGACTGCAGCGTGCGTATGTACGCAGCAATGGCCTTGGCCGCCAATACCACCCATTCCTCATCAGTCATGTCGCCAGACAACCATTGGTTAACTGCTGCGGTGAAATAAGAGCGATTTCTCAGCGTTTGCGCTATTTCGGGGATGTCTCCTGCCATTTCAATTTCTGACAGCATGGGTCGCAGCGATGCGGCCCACAAACTATCAGCGCCGCCATCCCAACCCAGCCAACGCTGCAAACCAACATCCAGCAATCCCTGTGTGTTTCGAACGTGCCTGTGCTTACCCTCAGCCAGAGCTTTTCCATCGGCAAAGCCTTTCCCGGAAAGATGGCAGCTACTGCAAGATAAAGCGCCGTCACCCGACAGACCGGGATCACTAAATAAAATTTTACCCAGTGACTCAGCCCACGCGACACCCGACAACTCATTACCAGGATCTGGTGGCACAGGCATTGGCCACGGGCCGAATGATCTTAACTGCGAGAGTTCCGACGCCGTGACGTCCGGGAGATCATGTGTATTATCCTGTGCTGCAGGTAACATCACAGGCAGCAATAGAACGCTGCAGCAGAATGCTCGAATCAGTCCTGTCACAAGAATTTAGTCGACTATAAAGTCATGGTTCAGTGTGGCAGTGCCTTGCGCTGTTTTCACTTTTACCGCCCACTGCCACTGACCCGGCATATGCAACACCAATCCACTCACATCAACTACCTTGTTGTTGGATTCGCTGGTCACAATGGCATGTTCAGGCTGATAGTTCATTCCATGGCCATGCCTTGGCATAGTGGCATCTAAAATAATTTCAGCAGCTGATGCATCTTTGCCACAAACCGCAAGGCGCACAGGGAAGGCCTCACTCACTTTGATGTCTACAGGTGAAATCAGATTAATGGCAAGATCCCCGCTATGCATTTGTATTGAGTTTTCAGGCAAGTCACCCGTGCAGTCACCATCCAGCGCTACTACATCCATCACTGCTTTATCGTTTAGAGCGCTGTCGTCTTTGGCCCTGTTTTCATTCCAAACAGGAATTATAAGATTAAATGCATTCTTCCATGCGATGTTTTCAGCCAGTTGAGCCGGCAAAGTCGATAGCCAGGTTCGTGACGCACTTGCGTTGTGAGGTATGAAGTAAATACGTTCAGGCGTGTAGGTATCAGTCCCCAACATCAGGCGATCAGGAAATCGCTTAAACAACGCAAGCCAGTCATCGCTTAAGCTGCCACCGCTGCCTACTTCAGACCGAAACGCCAGATCAGCCCACAAGCGATCATGTTTTTCAAGCATCGCAGCAATTGCATCAGGTGTATCAAAGCCTGAATGTGCCCAAAGCACTTTCACGGTGGGGCTTTGCGCCAACAGGCGTTCAACGGCATCAGCGTCAGAGTGCGCGTGCAAAATTAAATTGTATTCATCTGCCAGCTCTACAATACGTCTGGGTATAGCAAGATCAGCGCTGTCACCAAAAAGATGAAACTCTCCAATGGAGGCGTAGCGGTTTTTCGCTAACAACTTTTCAACATAGACAAGTGCCTCGGGATCATTGAACCAGGTGCCGGTCTCGCCACGACGACGATAAGGCCGAAGCCCTGGTACAATTAAATCAGGGGCTAGTTCTGAAAGCAGCTGAGTACCGTTATCATCCGAGCTCGAAACCAGAGCGAATTTCAAATTAGCCTCTCGCATGAGCTCAATCACCCGGGCAGGCGGCGTTAATTCAACGGAATCATGACTGTAGTGAATATGTGCATCTGCGACAGGAAGTTCAGCTGCCTGCAACCGGGACACCCCGAAACTGACAGTCAAAACAACGAATAAAGATACCACCTTAACCATTACACTATTTAATTGCAGTTTGAGCGTTTGTTTTCCAACCTGCTTCATCTCACTATTATTCCTGTTATTGCAGTAGTCTGATTCTAAACCGTATTGGTACAATTTATAAGGAAAATCCAGTGAATCCATTGCAACGATCACGGAATCTAGAATTAGATACATCGCCAAAGCTCGAACCCGCACACCTACCCATGTTACACCCTCCCACAGTGTAGAGCCGTTACCACTAGCCTTAATGGATGTACAAAGCCGCGGGAGCCGATCCCCGATCGGCGAATAATGCCCTGTCAGGGGCATTGAAACCTGCTATGAAGTCTTCATGAAGAAAGCGGCCAGCTGTTTAATCGAGTAAGACCTATGCCATTCGTGCAACGGGGTTGTCCTCCCACGTGTAGATGCGTTGCAACCTCCAAACTCTGAACTCCTGACGCTTTTCCGTATTGCCAGTGACACGACCCTGTTTAACCTTTAGGCTTGATGTAAATTCTCACAACCGAGCCACTATGACTGTTGAAAACCCTCTTCCTGCAAATACACTTTTTATTAAGGTATCCGGAGCCGGGCTGCCGGAAGTTGACGGTTTATACATTCCATCTACTGAGCCACCGAAAGCCTCTGAATCCGGCACTTTATCAAGCCCGGGTTACTGGAACGGCAGAATGG
>CAZNOB010000118.1:13344-16237 GCA_964574535.1 uncultured Granulosicoccaceae bacterium
AAAGCCTCTGAATCCGGCACTTTATCAAGCCCGGGTTACTGGAACGGCAGAATGGCCTGGGACCGTGCTGATGGTAAATCTGCGAGAAGTCCGGCCATATCATACTCCAATAGCTACAATTCATGGCGCATCTGCCGGCTTGACGGGCACCTTGCGTACGACAACACCTGCGATGACGCATTACCCCCCACTGAACGGGAATGGCATGTCTATAAGAAAGGCGTGAAGCCAGCGCCAACCGTTGAAGTTCACCACTACGATCCACGACTCCCCTGCCCTGAACCAAACGTGATATTTATTATTGGTGGCCCCGGCAGCGGTAAAGGCACCATGTGTGAAATTGCCCAGATACAACTGGGCTGGATCCACCTGTCTACCGGTGACCTGCTGCGGGCAGAGCTCGATACCAATGGCGCTCATGCGGAGACGATTGATCAATACATTACCGCAGGTGATCTGGTTCCCAATGAAATCATCGTAAAGCTTCTAAAGGAGGCGATGGAAAAGATCACTCGAACAACGGGTAAGAACAACTTCCTGTTGGACGGGTTTCCACGTTCGCTAAACAATATGGATGGCTGGTACGAGATCTTTGGCAATGATTCTCCACTACCTGCCATGCTGTACTTCGAGTGCCCATACGAAATTCTTGAACAACGGATATTGAGTCGTGCCAAATATTCAGGCAGAAGCGACGACAATATCAAGAGCATGAAACAACGCTTCGACACTTACAAGGCAGAGACCTTACCGACAGTCGAGTTCTTTAAAAGTAAAAACAAATGCGTAGAAATCGATACCAGTCAGGATCGGCCATCAGTTTATCAGCACGTAATCAGCAACCTGGCTAAATACACAGATATTAAAAATACTGATCTGCCACTGACAGAGGAAGCGGAAATTTTGCTTGGGCTGCGGCCTTATCCTAAGTGACATAAGCCCTGCCGGAGGGCTTCGTTTTTGAAGGCTAAAAGCGACGTGCCCTTCAGGCGGAGTCACTTGTCAAACAGGAAAAGTAGCCAAAACTGTTGTTGCGACTACTCAGCCCTTCGGGTGCCTGCGGCATTTTGAGAGTGATCATGGAAGTGGATAGCGCTTGCAGCCATCCATGGCTGACAGCGCTCTTTGCGCCATCCGTGGCGCGTCGACCCACTTCCACGACCACTCTCAAAACTGATTAAACGCGGGTAGATCAAAAGCAAGAACAAGAACAAGCGCTTCGCGTTTTTTCTGTTTATCTTGTTTATTGGACGGCTTTATTTGTAGATGTAAATGGGTGCTTCAGGCTAGTTGCGCGATAACGCAACTTTCACTGCGGCGCTATCTCGTCACCTCGAACTGCGAAATGGTACAGACGCCTGGCGCTTGTGGCCCCTACGGCTTCGTGATGGATCGCCTTGCGGCTCCATCTGCCACAACGACCTCGCAGGGACCGTAAGCCGCAAGGCGCACGTACCATCGATGCCTCAAAATGCCAAAGAGTTAAATGACCGGCACTAACGCTTAGGCATCTATCTAACAACTTTATAAATGCTCGGCTTTTCGAGTACTTTTTACTTTTCAAGTCACGTAACAGGCAACCATTCTTCGAGTAACCAACCTTTAAACGTCACTCACCAAAAAAACTCACTGTGACCAACCGCCCGCATTAGTGATTCAAAATAATAGTAATCCCCATAGGGCAACATGTTATCGGCACGCCCCAGCCCGACAAATGCAGCTCCTTCTTTTAAAAGCCCCTGCGCATCATCGTTTGCGGTTATATCATGGTGGGTGACCAATCCAAATAACAATCGATCAGCCAATTGCGTGTATCGCAATGATTCATCGCCTGCGCCAAACCCGCGCGCCAAAGCATATAAACCCGCTGCAGTGATAGCTGCCGCAGAGGTATCCCGATAAGGATGCTGATCAGATGGCAATTGATAATCCCACGGACAAATGCCGTCATCCAGCAATTTATCTGAAATATAGTCGGCCATCTGAGCTGCTATTTCTCGATACTTTTCAATACCCGTACTGAGATAACATTGCGCGAATCCGTGGATCGCCCAGGCTTGCCCTCGCGACCAACAGCTTTCATCTGAAAAACCCTGGTGAGTGTAACCAGTCACCGGTTCTCCGGAGCGAGGATCAAACTCATAGCAGTGATAGGAACTGTAGTCGTCTCGCACCAGATACTCTGCACAGCTGTCCAGATGCATGTTGGCAATATCCGAGAAAGACGACTGCCCTGTTTCTGCAGCAGCCCAGAACAGTAACGCCATGGCCTGCATACTATCGACGTTCAAGGTGCTGGTTTTTCGTAATGCAAAATCTTTATCATCACGACGCATCGGATTCCAGCACATCACAAATGGCAATGGCTGCCGCCAACGGGCGGCCAGAAAGTCTGCTGCTCTCAGCGCCATTGTGCGTGAATGTTCATCACCGGTTAGTTTGTAGTCAGCCACACAACTTAATGAAAACAAAAACCCAAGATCATGATCATGCCACTCGGGATGTTCGAGAATTGTTTGAAAATAGGGGCGGCGCATTCGGGCGCTGTTCCTGAACTGCTGAGCGCCGGTAAGAGAATGCGCCAGCCAAAGCTGACCCGTCCAAAAACTGGCCACCCACTCATCAGGGATGCAAAAATGGTATCGGTAGGTGCCGGGAATTGAAATTCGGGGGTTTCGAAGCCCGAATTGGGGAATCAGTGAATCAACCTTTCGAACCACATTGTTCAGCGCATTAGTAAATAGCTCTGTGTGATCTGTGGGAGGTTGAAACAGCTCCAGATTTACATAAGAGCTTGCATTATCTGCATCCTGTATGACCGCCATTAACCCGCCTTCAATAAAAAATGAGTTTTTTATCCTCTCACTTTATCGAATAGCTTTGCAAGTACACT
>CAZNOB010000119.1:0-9485 GCA_964574535.1 uncultured Granulosicoccaceae bacterium
CCGGAGCGCCCCCCAAAAACTTCAAGCCCGCAGATCAGGCGAACTACCACCGGGATCAGGCACTACCATCGATTTACCCAACAACTCTATTTCAGCAGCAATCTTTCTTATTGCTTCTATACCCGTACTATGCGGCGCATAGTCGAATGGTGATTGCTCGTTACGTTCGGCATCCATCAATGCTTCATCGTGAGGGACCTGGCCAATGATAGTCATGCCATGTTGCTTGCAGAACGTCTCGATGGCATCCATGTCATCCTGGTTTCTGACTTTGTTGGCGACCACACGGACAAACTGAACACCAAGCTCTACCGCAAGTTCAGAGGTTCGCATTGCCGCTTCCAGAGATCGATAATAGGGCTCGGCGACAACCAGCATCATGTCAACATGGCGTGCGGTGCCGCGTCTTAAGTGTTCCAGGCCTGCCTCCATATCAGTGACCGTGTGATCGCCTATCGATGTAAGCTCGGCGATCAAGCCCCGCACTGCTCTGTGCGAACCACACATACAACCCATCCCGGCTGTACCGTGCTCGGGCTTTCCCATGACGATCAAGTCAATACTACTGGCAACACGCGAGGCATACTGCTGCATGATGTCTTCGGTTGGAAGCGTTGGTTCCACATGGCTGTTACCGTCACTGTCTTTGACAAGACGCATAATAGTCGGTGGTATGTAGGTGATTTTATCGGCATCTCCGCGGGACATGCCAAGCGTTAGCGCCAGGTTGGGGTTGGGATCACCATCTATCGCAAGTATGGGGTCTCCGTCTTCGGCAAAAATTCGGGCCAAAGTACCTGCTATTGTTGTTTTGCCGGAACCGCCCTTGCCTACCGTTGCGAGCTTCATAGATCACCTTGATTCATTAATTTTTTACTACTATATCGCGGATATTATCCCTGTTCCACCACGCTGTGATTTTGCACCTGATCTATCGAAAAACACACTATCTACCGTTACCGTTCTTTCTATCGACTGCCAGATATCGTCAGACACTGAATATTCCATTATGAAAACAGTGGTAAAATACCTGAATGAGTTTTATCACCGCGCTGAACCTGAACCTTTTCTACCGGCAAGCCAAACAATAGTTCGAGTTTTTCCTCGGTCAGCATTTCGTCCGAGCTCCCCCACTGAGCATCATCTGTGCTTTGCAGCAGCAGCGCGTAATCGGCAATATGCGCTGCATGCTGAGGGAAATGAGTTGTCATCAATATTGCCAGCCCCAGATCTTCGGCAAGACGGCGTAGTGTCGACAGCACCAGATCCTGATTGCGAAAATCGAGCGCGGATGCAGGCTCGTCGAGTACTAATACCTGACACTCGGACGCCAGCGCCCGTGCAATCATCACCAGTTGACGTTCACCGCCGCTGAGTCGATTAAAATGTTGCTCTGCGAAACCTGATAGCCCAAGTAGTGAAAGCGCGCTACGTGCGTGTTCGTAGTCTTTCGGGCCCGGCGCTCGAAACATGCCCACGTGCGCAGCGCGCCCCATGACAACAATATCAATCACTTTATAAGCAAAGGCAATCTCGGCGCGTTGCGCCACATAGCCAAGACGTCCGCTCAGTGAAGCCGTGCCTGTATCCGGCTTTAGCAGACCAACTACTGATTTTAAGAGTGTTGTTTTGCCCCGACCGTTGGGACCGAGAACGGCGGCTATTTTTCCCGCAGCAAGCGAAAAACTGACATCGCTAAACACCCAGGTTTGTCCGTAACGAAACCCAAGGTCCTGGACATCTATCATTCCGAGGTCCACCCTTTATTGGCTGTACGACGTAACAACAAACCAAAAATCGGGGCTCCGATCAGCGCGGTAATAATGCCCACCGGAATTTCAGCCGCAATTACCGTGCGCGCTACATTGTCTACATGAATCAGATAACTTGCGCCGATTAACATGGCTGCTGGAATCAGCACTTTATGGTCAGGACCGGTCAGCATGCGTGCAAAGTGCGGGATCACCAGTCCTACCCAACCTATCACACCTGCAGCAGCTACCACTGCAGAGCTGATCAACGCGATAGCAGTCAATGCAATCCAGCGCGTACGTTCAACTTTAACACCTAGCGCGTGTGCTTCCTCGTCACCCAGCGATAACACGTTAATCTGAAAACGCATGAGGTAGATCACAGCACTACCGATAATCACAGGCACGGCGATCAGCCAAACCTTTTCATAACTTGCAGAGGCAAAGCTTCCCATCAACCAAAATACAATGGCCGGGAGTTTGTCATCAGGATCGGCAACAAACTTGGTGACCGAAACCAGCGCTGAAAAAAATGCACTGGTAACAATACCTGCCAGCACCAACATAAGAATGGATGCCCTGCCTTGCTGACGACTGATACTGTAGACGATCACCATCGCAAGCATGCCGCAGGCAAACGCCAGACCGATCAGTAAATAGCGGCTTTCGGAAAGTAAAATTGCCAACGCTCCGCCAAAAGCCGCGCCGGAAGACACACCGATTATCTGCGGGCCAACTAAGGGATTGCGAAAAATACCCTGCAAAGCGGAACCGGCCACTGCAAGTCCGGCCCCGGCGAGTCCTGCCATCAGCACACGCGGTATGCGAATTAATTCAACCACTCTGGCCTCTACAGGCGTCCACCATGGCTCCAACGGCAACAGTGACGAGGCCAGGATACCAGCAACATGTGACAGGGGTACTGCAAAGCGACCAATGGCGAGCGATAGCAATGCGCTCAGCACCAGAACGATACCAAGTACAATAAACAGCGCTGGCTGCCAACGTGGTTGACGCACGCCGGCGACCAGTATTTGTTGTGTCACAGAGCAGCCTGGTTATTGCTTATCGGGTGAGAAAATCTCGTAGTTCGCAGCATCTTTATTCATTGTAAAACGCAGGATCTTTTTAACGTTGTCTGCGCTGACTCCCTGCCCGTACATTGTTTTATAGTTTTCATCCATGCGGCGTGGCAAATCCCAATCAAAACGATCCGGGTGCAGTACCATGCTGAGCCATAACCATGTCAATGGAGATTCCTGGTTAGGCGGATCCCATCGATAACCACCCAATGGCATTTTGTACACACGGCGGTTTTTAACCGCAGACAGATCGGCAAACAACGGGTTGTCATAGACATCTTTTGGCGAGAGTTTTTTCTCAAAGCCGTTCAACAGGATGACCTCGGGATCCCACGCAATAATTTGTTCAGGCCCGACTTCGGCAAACATACCTAACTCGGAAGCGGTGTTCTGACCACCAGCCAAATTGATGTAGAAATTATTGTACGACTTGCCACCCGCGACGCGAAGCTTGGACAAGTAATTCATAAAATAGAGTACACGAGGTTTCTCATCCGCAGGGATTTTATCGGTCTCTGCTTTGATTTCAGCCTGCACCTCATCCCGCCACGAGATCATCTTCGCCGCTTTCTCTTCGTTACCCGTGACTGCACCCATCATCGTAAGCCAGCGGCGAGTAAATGCTTCTTGTCCGATCTTGATTAACGCGACGTTCAATCCGGCATTCAGTAGAGGATCGATGATGTCGTCGTTTAAGTGTCCCCATTGAAAAACCAAATCAGGTTCCAGCGACAGCAGCGCTTCTACGTTAGGGCTGAAGTTAAAACCAGGTCCGGCGATATCCGAAGGAATCGACATGGCATCAGGATAGAAAGTTTCCAGTATCTGGTCCTTTATCGCGGTCTTTGACAGCGGGTGCATTCCTGCCAGCTTTTCAGTACCACCGTCGACCGACATAAACATCGACGCTGCCGGTATTGGAATAGTAACGACCCGTGCAGCTTCGCTATCCAGAGTAACAACGCGATCGCGCTGATCGGTAAATGTGATCGGGTCAGCATGCGTCAGCGATGCAGCGGTGCCGGTAATCGCTAAAAGAAGCAGTTTTGCGAGTGATATGGTTTTCAAGTTTACAACCTCTCTTTGAAGTAAAAGTCAGCCATGCCCTGGCTATAAAATTGCCAGATCGGATTGTTTAATGCTGAATTCAGGTGATCAGTGCAATGACGACAACCCACAGCCGTAATGCACAACGGTTTAGTCAATTTGTGCATCCTTGAATGCTGGTAGTGATTCAACTTGCTCCGCCAGTGCAAACAGATTTGGCAAGTCAGTACGCTGCAGTGTGCCTGGAAAAATATGCTCAACAAAGGTCAGGCCCACCACTGTGGTGACGTCTGCCTGCCCGATCTTGTCACCACCAAAATATTCGCCTGTCGTGAGCTCTGTTTCAAGCGCGGCAAAACCGCTTCCGCATTGTCGAAGCAAGCGCTTTAAGCGTACGTCATCCGGTGGTGTCCGTCTGCGTTCGGCGTTGGCAGTCATTGCACGGTCGATGGCACCGGTGGCCAGTGCAATTTGATACAAAGCTTTGCGACGTGAAAATCCGGATGCAGGCATTAATGAGTCAGCACCTGCGAGTTCATCCAGGTGGTCGAGAATGGCGGCGCTGTCGACCAGTGTTTCTTCGTTTGAAAGCACCAGCGCAGGAACCCGACCAACGGGGTTAATGCGCTCGCGTTCTGCTTCGTCATCTATAGCCGACAAAACCAGACGCTCAAACGACATTTCATAACAATTGAGCGTTACCGCAATGCGCCGTACATAAGGCGACAATAAACGACCTACCAAACAGGGATATTGCTGAGTCATGATGCATCCCCAACGCTTGAGTTGGTGATAGATAACACGTTAAATGCATCCAGTGGATCCATCGACAACAGGCGCTCTGATAATTCTATTTGCAGACTTCTAAACGTCGTTGCTTCTTCGGTAGTTGCAGTTCCTGCCAGCACCTTACGGCGCAGCGTTATAAACTCTGTGGGCAGTATGTTTTGTTTCAATCCAAATTCCACTGACTTACCCTTTGCCGTGACTCTATACCAGTACGCCCCTTTAGCGGCCTCGGCAATGTTGGCATCCGGTTTTTTGTCACTGACCACATGAAAAGCTTCTCGACTCACTGCGCGAGTAACCATCTCGACTGCATCGCGAGCTCCCGGCCCGCCAAACGCGGTTTCAACTTTTATATCGTTGCGATCAAGTGGACCACCATCAGAAAGAGTCGCCCATGCAGCGCGTAACACGGTGTATCCGACACTCAGACCGCACAGGCTGCGTGTGCCGTGAAATTTCTTAACATCATCAAATGTGATCTCGATGGGACCATCGATATCTTTATAAACAAGTGCTGTCACGATAATCTCACTGTCATAAATTTGTTATGTGTTGTGTGCTAACAGATGCGCGGAAGCTGGTCACCGTCTGGCATATCAACCAGCCGTTGACCGCCTAACAAGGCATTCATGATTAACACCCCTGCAGGATCAGGTCGAACCTCACCGATAAGAGTCGCATTTTCGCCACCGGGCATCTCACGCAGTAAAGCGACGGCGGCATCGGCGTCGGCCTCATTAACAACAGCGACAAACAAGCCTTCATTCGCCAGGTACAACGGATCGAGGCCAAGAATCTCAGAGACACCTCGGACCTCGGGCATCAACGGCAAGCTGGTCTCGTCGATAAAAAAAGCAGTACCCGATGCAGCTGCAAACTCATTTAACACGGCAGCTACTCCACCACGAGTTGCATCACGCATAGCACGCAAACCGGGAATACTCTGAGCCAACGTGGTGCACATCGACACTATAGAGCGGCAGTCACTGATTAGCTCAGTCTCAAGACCAAGATCACCGCGCGCAACCATGATTGCTGCACCATGTTCGCCGATGCTGTTGGACACCAGTACACGATCGCCTGCGCTTATATGCCTGGGTGATAAATCCAATCCCGCTGGTATTTCACCAATACCGGCTGTATTGATAAATATACCATCGGCACAACCACGGTTAACCACCTTGGTATCACCCGTGACAATACTCACGTTTGCTTCATCAGCCGCCGCTCTGGCGCTGCGGGCAATCTGCCTGAGATCAGAGATGGCAAAGCCTTCTTCAACAATAATTGAAAAAGACAATGCAACAGGCTGTGCGCCTGATACTGCGAGATCGTTGACGGTGCCATAAACAGCCAGCTTGCCTATATCGCCACCGGGGAAAAATATAGGATCGATAACGAAGCTATCAGTCGTAAACGCAAGTGTGTGGGTACCTGCTTCTATGTATGCGCTGTCATTCAAGTCTGATAAGTTGTTTGAGCCAAACTCGGACAGAAAAACATCGTCGATCAGATCCTGCATTGATCGACCACCCGCACCATGTGCAAGGGTAACCGTGGTACCGCGAACCTTACCGGTTTGCGATTGATGCGAGCGGGTCATTTGACTCAATGATCAATGCCTGCTGCGTCAAACTGATGGTAGGCAGCACAAGCACCTTCGGATGAAACCATTAACGCACCCAATGGTGTTTGCGGTGTGCACTGTTTGCCATAGGCAGCGCACTGCGTTGGCTTGATGATGCCACGCACCACATCGCCACATTGACAAATAGCCGGATCCGGTACCTGCGCCTGTACCAGGCCAAATTTAAGCTCGGCATCGAAGTGATGATACTCTTTGCGAAAACGCACACCCGATGCTTCAATATTGCCAAGACCGCGCCAGTCACAATGCTCGCGCTGTTCATAGACTTCAGCAATTGCACGCATCGCCTCTGCGTTGCCATCTTCGGGCACTATACGCGCGTACTGGTTTTCGACCGTCGCACGGCCTTCCGCCAACTGTGTTAAAACCATTAGCAACGATTGCAATAAATCAAGCGGTTCGAAACCCGCAACGACAAACGGTTTATTATGTTCGGCGGGTATAAAATCATAACCACGATTGCCAATCACCATACTGACGTGCCCAGGACCGATAAAGCCATCGATCTGTGCCTGAGGATCATCAAGCAGTGCCTTTAGTGTCGGTATAATAGTAATGTGCTGGCATATCATTGAAAAATTGCTAACACCCCGGCGCTTTGCTTCAAGGATCGTTAACGCAGTTGACGGCATGGTGGTTTCAAAACCAAGAGCAAAAAACACGACCTCTGAATGCGGGTTTTTTTCTGCCAGTGCCAGCGCATCCAGCGGCGAGTAAACCATACGTACATCAGCACCACCTGTACGCGCCTGCAGCAGACTGCCCTTCGAGCCTGGTACACGCATCGCATCACCAAAGGTGGTAAATATGACACCTTCCTTTTCGGCTATTGTTACGCAGTCATCCACCCGCCCCATTGGCAGCACACAAACGGGACAACCCGGTCCATGTACAAACTCTATGGACTCCGGCACCATCCTTTGAAGGCCATAACGAAATATTGAATGAGTGTGGCCACCGCAAACTTCCATAATATGCAATGGACGATCATCGGGGATGCTGACTCGTTTGAGCGTTAAGTCAATCGCGTCTATCAGCGCTCGAGCTTTTTCGGGGTCGCGAAATTCGTCTGCGTATTTCATTGACCCGGTTGCGCACTATTGCGCATGGCGAGGTGTTCTTCATTTACCTCTCCAAGCAGTTGCAGTAACTCCAGCGTTTTTTCGGCTTCGGCTTCGTCAATAATAGCCATCGCAAAACCGGCATGGACAAGCACCCACTGACCGGTAAGATCATCCAGTGCATCAGCTGCTGCCACACAGGCAACATTTACCTTACGACGCACGCCAGAGATATCGACTACCGCCAGGAACGCCTCACGATCCGTGATTTCCTGTACAACACCGGGTATTCCTAAACACATAGTCAACTTCCAAATTTTGGCCGCATCGGTTCCGGTCAATCAAAGGCATGACCCCATACCTGACAACCCGACCACTAATTGACCGAGTGCAATGCCACCATCGTTTGGGGGCACGGCAGCATGCAGCAGTACACGCTTACCAGCTTTTTTCAGATTATCTGCAACACGATTGGAAATCAATTGATTTTGAAAGCTGCCACCACTGAGTGCGATTGGTCTCTCACTGCCATCCAGCAATGCCACCTGCGCCCAGATATCTGCCCAGCCCAGATGAAATCTTGCTGCCGCCCGAGCGGTACTGCCTGCCTTGATTTCCGGTATCAGGGCTTCCCAGATTGGTGACGGATCAACTTCGGTGAGATGCGGGTTTGCGGCCGCAGGTCGACAGATAAACGCCAGTGGCTCAGGCAGGCCATGTTGGCTGATATAGTGAGAAGCCGCGTGTTCCAGCCGCATGGCTGCCTCGCCCTCAAAGGACTGTCGTGCCGGTGCGTATCCAAGCGCTGCTGCTACTGCTTCAAACAAGCGGCCGGTGCTGGAAGCCGTGGGCACATTGATTCCGGCCACGATTGCAGAACACACTGGCTGCACAGGATAATCAGCCAGTACTTTTTGGTACACCTGCGGCCAGTTTTCAGGCAACCCATAATGTGTAAACAGTCGTGCCAGCAGATTTCTCCACGGATCCAGAGCCGCCGCGTCGCCACCGGGCATTGCCGCCGCAGACAGGGTGGCGATCCGCTCGGCGTTGTCGTAACTGACACTCAACGCCTCAGCGCCCCAGATGTCGCCGGTGAGTCCCATTCCGGTGCCGTCCTGTACCAGAGCGATTATCTCTGCTTCACTATCGAGTTGATGCTCAACCATGACAGAGGCGGCATGTGCGTGATGGTGCTGTATACAAACAAGTGGTATCTCACGAGCATCAGCATAGGCCCGTGCCAGACGACTCGAGTGATAGCCAGTATGCATATCGCACAGCACTATCGCTGGGTGAACATCAAACAAATCAGTTAACCGGTCAATGTTTTCCGACAGATCTTGTGCGGTACGAACATCCCCGAGGTCACCTATGTGCTGCGACAGAATTGCCCGGCCATTTTTCGCCAGTGCGAAGGCATTTTTTGAATCAGCGCCAAAAGCAATCGCATCGGAATGACCCGCAAAACTATCCGGGAAGTTGAGTAGCCCGGGTGCCAGACCGCGGGCACGCCGAAGTACCTGCGTGCCTGATCGCGTCATCTGCACCACGCTGTCATCAATTCGGTTTTCGATCTTCCGATTGTGCAGTAGCCAGCCATCAGCAATACCGGCAAGATCGTTTCGCGCTTCGGTATTGCCAGTCAGTTGCGGTGCGCCTTTATGATTACCACTGGTCATGACCAACGGAGTGTCAAACGAGGCCAGCAGCAATTGATGTAATGGCGAGTAAGGCAACATGAGCCCGACCATACCCCATCCGCTTAGCACTGACGGCGCCAGTGAGGAAGTTTTTGGAGTATCTGATAAAGCCTGTGATAACTGTTGCGATAAAAGCGGCGTCAACACAACAGGTGCCGCCGCTGATGTCAGTTGTGCTTCGACAGCTGAATCAACCATCGCATAACGTTTCGCAACATCGATGTCACGAACCATGAGTGCAAACGGTTTTTTCGGTCGCGATTTAAGTTGACGCAGTTTTGCAACCGCCACCTCGTCACATGCAAGACACGCCAGATGAAAGCCGCCAATACCACGCAGGGCCAGCAAACCGCCCGCCTGTAGCAGATCAACCGCTTGTTGTAGTGGATCCTGTCCCTGGTCAC
>CAZNOB010000119.1:9585-16187 GCA_964574535.1 uncultured Granulosicoccaceae bacterium
CTCAAACCAAATCTGCGGGCCACACACGGGACAGGCAAGCGGTTGTGCATGATAACGACGATCAGACAGATCATTGTATTCAGACCGACAATCAGTACAAAGCTCAAATGCGGCCATCGTCGTATTTGATCGATCGTACGGAATCCCGCGAATAATTGAAAAACGCGGCCCGCAATTGGTGCAATTTAAAAATGGATAGTGGTAGCGTCTGTCTTGTGGATCGTGTAATTCAGCGCTGCAATCACTGCAGATCGCAGCATCGGGTGCTACACCGGTTCGCACGTCACCTTCTACACTGGCTCGAATATCGAATGGATCGGTCAATGTATCTTCGCAGCATTCTATAGTGATGCTATCAATACGCGCCAGCCTTGGGAGCTCGGCGACAAGCCGCTGCTGAAACATGTCTACAGCATCTGCCGGTAGCAGGATACAAACGCCATCCGACGTGTTACGCACCCAGCCCGGCAGCTTGAGTTGCATGGCCAAACGCTGTACGAAGGGCCGAAAGCCCACCCCCTGAACGATACCTGTCACAAGTAAACGAGCGGCGTTCACGATACAAAAGGGTTTAACACATACGCATACGTTAGCAAGGTGCTGCTACCGCAGTGAAGCAAGTAAGTCAAAAGCCATGTTGACAGCGCGCGGGATTGCGTCTTCCACATCTGTATGAAGCTCGGTCCCGAAGGCATCTGCATCAGACGGCTGACAGCCAATGATCCGCACTAGCGGTGGCAATGCACCAACCGCACGCGCCATTGTCATTGCGCGCACAGGAGTGGCGTAGTGTACGTCGGCGAAAAAATCACGCTTTTCCTTTTCGGTAAATGAATCTACGTCGGGAAGCTCGGGTTCTAATAACCACAGTTGACCTATATCGCCACCACGATCAAACGCATCAAACAGAAGCAGCGCATCGTAACCACGCATGAGTTCCTGAACCATATGGATGCCGCCGATACCGACTTCCTGAACTACTATGTCGGCAGTCATTCGGGGGTCGGCTTTCATACGCGCCGCCGCCAGCACTCCAAATGCATCGTCACATTTTAATTCATTGCCAACACCGGCAACTAACGCAGCCATACAACTAAAACGAAGCCATTTGCGGCTCAAAAGGCACGCCAAAACCAATCATTAGTCGCCCCTGTGAATCTATGTTTGTGGCGTAACACTGCAAACCGGTACCACCCCCCAGTTTTGCACCATTGCGTAAATCATAAGCGCAACCCGGACCATGCGGGCAGATCCATGAAAGGCCATCGAGTTTACCGTTTGTCATCAGCTCGCCATGAGTCGGGCAGGAAGCATCCAGCACCAGATCACGACCATCGACATGTGCGATTAACAGCACACCTTCTTCCATCTGACAAATAAACGCAGCGCCTTCTTCCGGTGCGTATTCCTCCGGTGCAGGTGACCAGTGCGCAGGTTCATTACTCGGCAATGTATCGTTAAACACCGGTAACTCACCGCTTGGATAAAATGATACAGATTGTGCAACCGGCTGTGTAAGTCCTTCGTCTGGCCGGTTATCTGGAAGCCCGTCAGGTGGCAGCAGATCGTACATGCCCATCAGTGTATTGATAGCCGGGTCAGTGACAACCTGCTCCAGCACGCCTTCTTTAAATAACCTGACCAGGCGGTGCAGCGCCTCACGGTGCAGCGTATCGATGCCTGCTAAAGCAGTAAACACCTGTGTCTTGATATCCTCGTCTTTGATGTTGTCCAGCGCCGCCAGCAGTGAGCCGGTTTGCGCTACAAGATCCTGCCATTCCTCATTACTGCGATAGCCCTCCAGCGGATGCGGATCTTGCTCTGACGGGTTTTGTGTCATTGTGGCTGGGCTGCACTTTTAATGAGGGTTCGGCCGTCAGGATCAGTGATGAGCGTGTTGATGATGATCACAGACCTGACCTTCTTCGCAACAGCCGGCCGTACATTCACCGTGCGCGCCCTGCTGTAACTCGGTGAAGCTCTCGTAGAACATAAAGCCCGCCTTTCTTTTTCCGTCATCAGTAAAACGATATGCATCTCCGACTTCGATAAGCATTCCTTCTTTGGCCAGTTCAGCCATTACCTCGATAACAATATCTCCTTCGTTTTTCAGGAATGGCATCATGGATGCCGGCGTGAAGGTATCGCCAAAGCCCTCGCCCTGATACCAGTAACAAATCTGTAGTACATCTTCACGTACTATCAGCCGATCAAGCGCGTTTGATTTTGTTTCATTTTCAGACATGTGATTTGCTCTTTTTCGAGACCGCATGATTTTGAATAAACGGCTGCACAGGGGTCAGGGACGCGGCTGATTTTTCAGCCAGCGACAACTCTGTTTTATCACCGTTGCGTGCGATATCTGCAGCCATGTTAATGATACGCTGGCGCTGTTCCGTTGGCGAAAACCCGAAATGCTCAAGCAAGGCGTTTTCATCGGCGCTCCAGCCTTCGCTATCGGCCATCACCAGGCGCCCGAAGGTATTGCCCTGCATGTCTGCTTCAACGGTAAAACATTCTTTTGGCCACGCCTTGAAATATTCGCCAATCATTAGCGTGTTTTCCAGATCCACTATGCCTGTCACCGCTTCGTATACTCTTTCCTGCACGGCAAGCTCGGAAGCTTCACCACCGCGCCACTGACAGGCCTGTACATCGCCGGGTCTGCGGGATGTGGCGCTGAGCCCGATCAATACTAAACGATCAGGCCGTGGCATTTCATCATTCTGAAAACGTTGCACAATATGCACAGGGCTCCAGGTGAAGTTTTCAACCGTAACATGCGCTGCATCTGCCAGCGCCGTTTCAAGACCTGCCATCAAGGGAGGTCCGAGCGGATAACTGTCGAGAATTGCGGAATAACCGACAATGCCAATCAAGGTCGCCGGAGCGTCGTTACTGGTGGTCATGGCAATTGTTTTTGGATTATCTGCTGTTAATTATCCTGGCTAATCAATACCGCAGGCGCAGGTAGTGACTTCCCGGGTAACCACTTTATCTGAGCCCTCCACCATCACATGCGTTGTACACGGCATGCACGGGTCAAAAGAGCGCAACGCCCGCAAAATATCAATGCCCTGAAAATCTTTTTCGTCATTAAAAGCGGTTTCTACGATTGGCGTATTTATCACGGCACGTTCATACGGCCCCTGCTCCCCCCACGGTGTGGTCGGACAGGCGTTAACCGTTGACGGTGTGACAATTTGATAATTGGCCAGCAGACCGTCCTTGATTTCGCAGTGATGAGACAAAAAGCCACGGCCCGCACCCCAGAAACCGGCACCGATTGAATGACCTTCTTTGGGGATTTCGAACGGAGTGGCAACCTGTGTTTCGCCCTGCTTTTGCAGATCAAATGCTCGCACCAGATTTTCCATCGTCACCATCAGGTTAAAACCGACCGCATAAGCACGTGCGCGGTTGCGTTCAAACGCATTCCAGACATCTGGCACATGCCATTCAAGGTTGGCCTGAGGCAGGTTTTCACCCGCAGGTATATTCAGTTTCAGGCTGTGGCCGGTGGATTCAAAGTATTCGCTATGAGGCAGTTTTTGCGCAAGCGCAGAAATATAAACCCGTGCATAGGCACCGGCTTCAAATGTCTGACGATCCCAGGTGGGAGTGGTTGACCAGCTGTAACGCTCTTTCCAGTTCTGCGCACCCGGGCGCGGGATAGTCGTTTTATTCCATGGGTGGTTAGGCGACAACGGATTGCCAAGCGGATCAGTCTTGAACGGGTAGTCTTCCCATTTTTCGTAGTAGGAATGTTCGACAAATTCTTCCAGCCCGACATTGATATCGGTCAGGCGGGTAGTCACCAGCTTGCCATCAATCACAACACCGGGTGTTGACCAGCGCTTCTCTCCCCACTCATTGCAGTTCTCGTAGGTGGCGTCGTAGTGGTCTTCGTGATCCCACTGCCCGAGATCAATCATGGTGGCTGGCAAGCGACCGCAATCTTTATACTTCGGGTTCACCTCGTAGTAAAAATCGAATATGTCGTCCCAGATCGCAATGCACTTTTTGGAGTAATCAAAAAACTGCTGCATACGCAGGTAGAATTCATTGAATGTTGATGTGGTGATAGTAGTGGTCACGCCACCCGGAATGATTGTTTCAGGGTGCGGATACTTACCACCCAGCAGTACATAAGCCTCGCGTGCTACTCGTGTCATTTGCAAGGCTTCAAGATAAAGCTTGCCGGTCAGTGGATTTAAATCGGTCATGATTTCTGCAATGGTGGCATAACCATGTATTTCAGCACCCGGTGCGGGTTTACCGATCGCCGCATCCCATACTTCCGGGTTTGTTGCCTTTACCAGAGTTTCAGAGAAGTCAGGGCCGGACAGAACAAACAGATGCAACGGGTTGTCATACAGGTACTCGCAACTCAACAGCAGATTGCGCACAACAATACCCAACGGCGGGGGCTTGATACCCAATGCCATTTCAAGTGACAGCGCCGACGCCGTCGAATGCACACCTCCACACACGCCACAGGCACGTGATGATATAAACGCAGCATCACGTGGATCACGACCGCGCAGGATAACCTCGTAGCCACGGAAAAGCGTTGCCATGGCGTTAGTCTCGACTACATTGCCTGCCTCAAGATCCACAGTAGAGTGAAACGCCAGCGCGCCTGCAACACGTGTGACCGGATCAAAGTCAATGTCTGCCAACTGGCCGTTCTTGACGGCAAGCTCACGCAATTTGTCCTGGCGTTCTTCCAGCGTGCGGGTGACGTAGCTGTAGGGGTTTTTAATGCCATCCTTAAGATGCGCATTGCCGTGTTCATCAAATTCTATTGGCAGATTTTCAAAGCACATAAGCGTTTATTTTATCCAGTTTCTCCAGCCGGTTTATGTGGCTGGTTTGTGACAAATTTGCAGAATGACTAGCGACTACCGGCGACAGTAACAATGGCAGCAAGATTGCCATTGGCAGCCAGCAACGGCGAGACCAATTCAGTTAAACCTGCGTTGATTTCATCGACTTTGCCATTCAGTGGAACCGTATTGTCGCGAATGGCCACAAGCCCACCTGCCAGTTGTTGAAGATGATCAGCACCGCGCTTAAGTGCTATAAAAATTCCGATCAGATGCCAGGCAACCACCGCCACAATCACCAGCACCAGAATTAACGAAAGAGTGGTAAATAAAGAGATCATTCAGCTTTCCTCTGCGCGTTTTGCAAGCATACCAGCCACCACCCCGGTTTTGGTTTCTATCGCATCGGCTACCGGTTTCATTGCTGCAGCAGTAGCCAGGGTGTCGTTTAATGCGGGTATTGCTTCCGTATGACCCACTATCCTGACACCTGCCTCGAGCATATCATGCAGGTAGCCCTCGATGTTACGCGCCGCAGTCAACGCACGACTCAACAATGAAAGTGCCACAGGCACAATCACCAACGCAACCAGCGCCAGGGTCACACCCCAAATAAAAAGTGCCAGTGTGCTCACGAACGTTTCTCCTGTTTAAGCAGTGCTTCGTGCACACCACCCAGTGTGCCATCGACCGCAGTCAATCCGGACGCGATCGCACCCAGGTTTTCATTGATGCCGGGCGCTGCCGCTGGCAGATGTGATGTTTCGCGTTCAATTGCTCTTAAGCCCAATCGGAGTTTGGCCAGATAACTATCACCTTTGCCCCCAATACTTTCAAGGATCGTAACAATCTGCGTCAGCGCATACGCCACAACCGCCAGAAACACGAGTGCGGCAAGGCAGGTTATAAAAGTCAGAAGCGTTATCATTGACCACCCTCGCGATGCCAGATGCAGACCGGACAGCTCGGGCATTGTTCTGCATGATCTTTAATTGCCTGAGCGCTGTTGGCAATACGTCCTGCACGGTTCAAAACGCCGTCTACGGTATCTGCTGTTTGATACAGAGCGGCGATATGAATGGTGTTGTTGGCAACCCGTTGACCATTCGCCCAGACTTCTGCAACCTCGTCATTAATGGCGCTGGCGGTTTTGATAATTCGGGATAAGAGCAACGCAACCACCAGCGTGACCACCGCCACTACTATGATTGCAAGCCACCAGCTTGCTATGGGATTAACACCTGAAATCAGATCCATTTTGGTCTCCTTTAAGCAGTGGTTTGCGGTGTGGCGTCATGTGAGACCGCAGCTACTATCGCAGCCGCATTGTTATCAATGGCCTCTGCACCTTCGAGGATTTGCCCGGCAACCGTATTGGTATCACGCAGAGCCCAGACCGATCTTGTGTTTTCGTCAATTTCTGCAACCACCTCACTTGCTGTTCTGGCGAGTTTTAGAATTCGACGAGCCTGCCATAAAATCCCGATTAGCAGTGTTGCTACCACCAGCACCACGACGATGCCAACTAAAAATCCAGCCGTCCAAAGTGTCATTGCCGTCTCCTATTCTGCCGCTGCACGCGACTCGGGGGTTTTATTCAGATAATTCGATGCCGACTGTTGCAAGGCTTTTTGGCGAGCCGAACCCGGGGTGAACTCTGTCCCGTGTGCTTTTATTTTTTCGTAGAAATAACTGACTGCGCCATCGACCTTACCGGCCTTACCATTCACATTGGCCCAACCCGATGGGACATCGCCAGTGCCTTTCCATCGG
>CAZNOB010000120.1:0-16115 GCA_964574535.1 uncultured Granulosicoccaceae bacterium
CAGATTGCTATGAAGTTAAAAAAATGAGCGTGCCACTAAAAATCTTCGTCGGCTACCCGCTGTTTGCACTATTCAAATCAGATGCTCTCTCATGATACTTAAAAACTAATCTGTAGCCGTATCTCCAATCAGTTTCAATATTAAGGGATACTATTTTTTTTTGTTTGAGCTTTCTGCGCAACCGATTTATGTGTGTATAAAGAGATGGTAAGTAGCATTCGTCTTCATACCCAAGTGCTTTCTCCAGTAGTTCAAGTTTTGAGCATGATTTTCCTTTTTTAGAAATCAGATAAGACATCAGTGAAAGTTCTGTTTGAGTAAGAGAGATTGATTGGCCTGAGATAACTACATTTTTGGAAATCGGATATATTTTGATCTTATCTGTGAAATCTTCAGCATTTGTAGTGGTCATAACCGCAGGTGAGTTTTCGTATAGTTTACTGATCAACGGTTGTATATCTTTTATTCTTCTTAGTGCTGAGGCGATCCTTGCGCTGAGTTCAATAGAACTGAATGGTATGGAAATAAAGTCGTCAGCACATTGTGCCAGGCATTTTGCGTTAGCTGAATCATCGCGACTGGACGACAGGACAATTATTTGACTCAAAGGCTTTGCGGATCTGACTATAGCGCATACATCTATTGCTTTTGATATGTCATCAGTATTGATTAAGAGCAAATCCCAATTAAACATGAGCAAGTTCAAATTGGCCACATCGGAATTTTCCATAATCGGATATTCGGAAAATTCTACATTGAGGTCGTGGCAGCAATTTATTATCTGGCCGAGTATATTCGGCGCAGCATTCGCGACCATAATCTTGAGTTTTTTCCGTCTGGGCATCGTCACTTCCCCGGGGAATTCTAAAACATTTTGATCCGTGTTGAAGATGTTACTCCGGAGGGTTGCGAATTTATAACAAAATAGTCACTTCTGTCTTACGATTGTGTGGCGCTGATCTATCGCTTTCAGTGTTGGTTTTAACGAAGTCCTTTCGTAACTACAGCTCGGGCAGAAACTCTCGACGCTTGCAACTGACGGTGATACTGGTTGCGGTGATTATTTAAAAGTTATTGGCTTTTTTAGTTTTTATATTATAAATTTATTTTAAAAGAAGCGACTGAGGAGGAATAAGGCATGTTCTACAAAAGAAGGTTCAGCGCATCGATCATCTCTGTGAATAAGACTAGAATCAATCTTCTGTGCCTGTTTATATGGATATTTGAAGCTGGAATTGGCATTGGCGTTGTGCAAGCTCAAACAACTGAATCCACCAGCTTTGAGGGAATAAATAGCAGAGAATTTCTAGTTGGTACAATTCCCTTGAGTGCAGCTTTTTCAGGAGGTAGTTCGGGCACGCGTGGTGTACCTGCATACTACCGATCAGGCTCTTTTGCGTGGCACGTTGAACAACAGTCAAGTGCTCTGGTTCAATTTACAACGCCCGCCTCCCAGATTGATTTCTGGTTTCGAGATACAAGCGGTGGCGGGCCGCTAATGATTCGGATCATTGATGTTGAGGGTTCTGTTATTAGCGAAGCGACTGGAACACAAATATTTGAGAATCTGGTGGTGACTCGATCAGAAGACCAGACTTTGATCGACCGTATCGAATTTGAAAATCCCGGATTAAGAGATAGCGTGGTTGATGATTTTCAATTTACAGCTGAAGTTCCTGCGGTAGATCCCGCTGATATCCCGGACCCAGTGTTCGGACCAATCGCTGCAACTATTGGTACGGGTTCAGTGTCGGCGTCATTGGTTGAGGTCGTTCGTGGACTTAATGCTCCAGTAGTAACGATAAACAGCCCGGTAGACTCAAATACTTTATACATAGCTGATCAGGATGGCGTAATCTCAGCCTTGAATCAGGAAACGGGCAGGATATCTACCTTTCTTGATGTATCCGGGTCGTTGGTGTCTCTGGGTGCATTAGGGCCCGTGAGCTTTGACGAGCGCGGCTTGCTGGGATTTACGTTTCATCCAGACTATGCAAGCAACGGGCTTGTATATACCTATACGTCTGAGCCAGTCAGTATAGTACCGGATTTTACAACTCAGCCATCTGGCACTACCGCAAATCATCAGTCGGTAATTAGTGAGTGGCGAGTGACTAATGCTGCCGATCCTGCTACGGCAGTCAACATAACAACCCGGCGTGAACTGCTCAGGCTGGATCAGCCACAATTTAATCATAATGGTGGCGCACTGTTGTTTGACAGTACCTCCCTGTTAATGATCGCGTTAGGAGATGGTGGTGGTGAGGATGATGCCGACGGCGGAGATTTTTTTGGTAGCCCTTTGGTCGGGCATGGTGATGGTAACGCTGCAAATACATCAAATCCTTACGGCAGCATTCTAAGGATTGATCCATTTGGAAATAATTCTGCTAATGGACAATACGGGATACCAACAGATAATCCCTTCTTTGGCATTGATGGCGTTGTGTCTGAAATTTTTGCCTACGGATTTCGCAATCCATACCGGATGTCAATTGATCCGGTCACAGATGAGCTATGGGTTGCCGATGTGGGGCAAAATTTCATAGAAGAGATTAACCTGGTAGTTGCCGGTGGCAATTACGGCTGGAACGAAAAAGAAGGCAGTTTTTTTCTGCAGGCAAATGGTGATGAAGCCAGTACAGTAACAGATGTAGATCCAGGAGTTTCAATAGATCTGATTGACCCGGTCGCTGAATATGATCGGGACGAAGGTGCCGCAATTATCGGCGGGTACGTTTACCGAGGCTCGCAGATTCCAGCTCTTGAAGGACGCTATGTATTTGGAGACTTTGGCGGCATCGACGGAACTGGGAGTCGGCTTTTTTACCTGAATGTTAATAATGTCGTTACTGAATTTGCCATGGAAGACGATACGCTGCAAAACATGTCTATGACCGGTATCGGAATAGATAACGCGGGAGAACTCTATATTCTGGGAAACTCTACCGGAACTCCGTTTGGAGAAACTGGCAGGGTGCTGCGATTGTCGCCACCGACGGCTGTAACTGAACAGGTGGGTACTGATACCGGTGACAGTGGTACCATTAGTGATGATGATGGTGGTGGCGGAAGTATAAGTACTGCAGTGCTGAGCTTATTGTTTATGTCAGGGATTATATTTAGGCATAGATATTCATGTTTGTATTTCCGTAGAAGGCTGGGTTGGCGGTATAAGAGTTAATCGGGTCACCAAGTACGCAGTACGCAACACATGGCAGCAGCGTTGCTCAAAGGTCGTCCAGCGTATCAAGTCCAGATCTTGCCATCTATATCGGACGATGCATAGGGATTATTCATGAGGATTCGGCATCCAGAGGAAATGTGGCTAAACAGGTCGGCCAGTAAAGCCTGGGCGCACTAGCGCAATTGCAGTTTTATGGCTTTGGAAAATGTCTTAGGAATATTGCCCGGTGCCAACTGCTAGATTAGGGCCGCCGCTTTCTACCAAATACCTGGCAAGTGGCAAGCTTGCTAAAGGGCACCCTGAGTTAGCAACGTCGCATTTGCCATGGGATTATCAGGTCACGGGTTAAAATTTGCTCCGGTGCTGGGCGAGATACTCGCAGAAATGTCAACTGAATCTCAAGTGTCGTACGATATCGATTTTTTGAGATTGAGTCGTGGCTTTGCTTCTACTTACTCAGAAACAACTATCCGGACACTCAGACTAAAATTTAGCAATCTGAACGGGCTGAGTAGTTGCAAAAGAATTTCAGCTTCGTTTTTCCTTCTTTTAAACAGTGAAGGTCCCCGCCAGGGAGTTCTGCACAGGCACAAGTATTGCCCGGATATCAGGGTGTCTTACATTTATGTGTTGTCCAACCCGGCGATGCCCGGTTTATTGAAAATCGGTCTTACTGCTCACAAGGTCAGTAAGCGAGCAACTGAGCTTTACACCACCGGTGTTCCGGCTGAATTTGTAGTTGAGGGGGCATGGCATGTGCCTCGACAAAGTTTGTCGGTAACAGAGGCTGAAATTCATCGCTTGCTCGGCGAGCATCGCTACAACCACAGTCGCGAGTTTTTTGTGCTGGAGCGCGAGGAAGCTCTGCTGTTTATTCGTAGCTACATGCGCACCAGGCGAGGGTTTCCTGGGTCTTTGTTTCCCCTCGTCATTGCTTGGCGTATTTCTGCCATGGCAATCGCGGTCTTCGTTGCGCTGGATTGGCTCACACGCTAATTGCCTGATATGTAACGATCAGATCAGCAGAGGTCCTTCCAATCTGAAGTGGCTTTGCTTCCTGCAGTTCTGGTGACAGCTCAAACGCTTGCTGTTGTTTCGTCGCGGTTATTTAAAATGTCTGGCTTTCACGCTGCTTGCGGTATAGGTCAACGTTAAATTCGTTTGAAAAGTAACTCTGCCGGAAGAGGATGTCCTTTTTGCTTCGTTTTTGTTCTTTTCTATAATAGTGGTCTCCGGCAGGGATGCCCCACAACTGCACCGAGGCGTAATCCCGTAGAGCGCCGCTTGTCAGTCAGTTATATGTCGTTTATCCTTCCTCTCGATAAATACGCGCTGAATTCCGCAACCTGCTTCCACAAACTGCCTGTTACTGTTTAACAGTTTTCTAAGTGTCGACGATTGTCACTCATATTGCCGGGGTAGCATTTACGCACATTAAGATTTTGAAACATAGACAACTCTCATGAAAATGCGTTTGCATAAAAAACTTAGCCGTCTCATGCGACGTAAAGTTCGAGTCTCGGTTTTATCCAGTCACGGGATTGGTGTACTCGCTCATAGTAAAAACGGGCTATTAGTTGTTGAAGCTGGTGACTTTTCAGTCGGGCGCACATTATTACAAGAAGGTGAGTACGATTGGAAAGAGATTCAATGGTTACGAAAATGCCTGGGGCCCAACGCACAACATATGGTCATCATTGGCACGCACGTTGGTGCGCTGCTGGTTCCTCTGTCTGCGCATTGTCATAAAATCACAGGATTTGAAGCCGATAAGACCAACTTCGAGCTGCTTATTCATAATATGGCGCTCAATCAAGTGAGCAACGCTTCAGTACATAATATTGCTGTTGGTGACAGTAAGAGAATCGTCAATGTAAAACGCAATATTCTTAATACCGGAAATACATCAGTAGAGGTAAGCGAAAAACGCAGTGATCACAATGTTGAAATGACCACACTCGATGATGATGTAGACTATGAACATATAGATCTGATGATTATGGATATTGAAGGTCATGAACTACATGCCCTTAAAGGTGCCGGTAAAACACTTGAAAAAACCGATAAGCTATTTATTGAATTTGCACCTGAACAGTTACGTGAACACGGCACGAAACCCGAAGAAGTTCTCGATATTCTGAGTAGCCAATTTAGTCATATGTATATCTGCGGAAAAAAAATTGCTGCATACAAAGTAGGTGAGGGCAGTACTTTTGTTCGTCAACACATGGGTGGAAAGGGGTATCTCAAGAACATCCTCTACAGCAAACACGCTCTGAGCGATGATTTGTTGTAAATCCAGGAATCGGCGTTAAGGAAATACGATCATTTTTTGATTGGCTAAATTGTAGGAAAGCAATGAACAATTTTTTTCGCACCACATTAGAAAAAAACACTGTGTTTTTGGTGGTTATATTTCTACTTCTTGATCTGCTGGGAGTTGGTCTTTACAACCTCTTTTTGCGTGACGTGCTTGATAGCCGCTTTTTTAGGCTGGGGCGTGACAGGGGATACTTTGAAGTTGTAGAGTATTTTAAGATGTTGTTTATGATTATTATGTTTCATCGACTTTCCCGCCAGTTTTCTCTTCCCCTTATGGGAGCCTGGTCGATACTGTTTATAGTGATGTTGATAGATAACGCCGCGGGACTCCATGAATTGATTGGGGAGCTTCTGACGCCGTTAGTCAATTTGATAACCCGAGATCATCATTTGTCGGCAACATTTGCCGAGATTATTGGCTTTGCTATGCTGGAAGGTCTGGCAGTGCTTTATGTCATTTACCACTATTTCAAATCCGATAATGCTTCCGCCAGGCGATTTTCGATAGGGATGTTGGTCCTGGTTGCAGTGCTTGCGGTATCTTCAATGACCGTAGAAGCGTTTAATTTTTCTGTTTTAGAGGAGGCGATTGAAATACTGGGAATGACTATCCTGTTTGCCTTTGTACATATTTATTATCGAGGCATGAACAAAGGGTAAACGCACTGCAATGTTGTAAGGCGGTGAAATTCTGATCATTGCCGCTTGCGGCCAAAAACAGTGGCAATTTGGGGTTGCCGTTAGTCGCTAAATAATCAACCAGTGTTGACCTCATTTGTTATGATGTAAAGACTCCTGGTCTTTACGTTGCAAGCGATTGATGTCACCGATGCAACTGAAAAATTCCGCCTGATGCGAAGCGGATGATTGCGATTGAATTAATCTTCAGCAAAAACAGTGGCTTTGGCTGGTAATATTGGGTCGGTATCACGTACTACTTTTACGGCTATGTTTAAAGCACCGAAAGATCTCTTAAGTAGAAATTTAGCATGAACCTCTCAGTTATAGTAATAACTAAAAACGAAGAAGACAGAATTACAGACTGCCTTTCATCGGTGGCAGACATCGCCGATGAAATAATAGTTTTTGATAGTGGAAGTACTGATTCTACGGTAGAGATATGTAAGCGTTATACAGAGAAGGTATTTGAAACTGACTGGCCGGGGTATGGCAGGCAAAAGCAAAGAGCGTTGGAAAAAGCAAAGGGAATCTGGGTGTTGTCAATTGATGCAGATGAAAGATTGACGCCAGCTTTAGCGCGAGAAATTAAAGAAGTGATTAACAGTAGTTCTGTTGAAATAGCATACAAAATTCAATGGGCGGTTGTTGCCTTTGGCAAGCAGTTAAATTATGGTCGCAGTGCTCGCTTTGTTCTGCGGCTTTTTCTCCGAGAGGGAGCGAAGTTTAGTGATGATATTGTGCACGAAAAAGTATTATTGCCACCCGGAAAAGTCAGCAAACTAAAAAATCGCTTGCTACATTACTCAATCAGAGATTTTGAGCATTTATTGAACAAAAACAGTTTGTATGCCTGGCTTGGAGGAAAGAGAAGATACGATGCCGGTGTTGGGGGAGGTGGACTGTGGGGTGCATCAATTCGTGCGATTCTTGTGTTTTTCCAGATTTACATATTGCGTCGCGGGTTTCTGGATGGAAGCGTAGGGTTTTTAATGGCGGTGATATTTAGCCAGGGCGCGTTTAATAAGTACGCTGCATTGTGGGCGCTGCGACGTGAATCATAAGCTTAAGACTATATCCGTTATTGATAATTTTGATAAGATTTTTCCTCAACGATACTTGAGTTTAAATATAGATTGACTTTCTTCTTTGCGTTCGCACGATCATCATTGGTTACATACACGCTTCGGGCTAATTCAATGAATCGTTGGCCAAACTGCTTATTGCGCTCCTCGTCGCGAATGTCATCTTCAATTTGCCACAGCTTTTCATTGATGGTCTTTAACTCACTTGTTAACGCGTCTATTGTTTTATCGGAGGTTATCGATTGATTCCAGACTATCGATAATGAATCTAACTCCGTTTTTACATTGGCCACTTTTGTTTGATCTTCTATGCGATCAACTTTTATCTGGAGAATGGTTATTTTGTCGAGCAATTCGCCGGGAGATATTGGCACCAGAAGAGTATTCATAATAATTACCAGTTGTTAAAATCAAAAAGCAAAAGAAGCCAATATAATAATTGCATAGGTCCAGGTTCGCAATAATGAAAACTTCAGGAATATCGACGACTAAATATGCAGCCAGAGGTGCGTACTATAACCCGGAATGTTTCTGGTTTTTCTTCCCAAACGGTAGGTTTGGATTCCTGTTTAGTCCTTCATGGGTAATCGTTTTATGAGCAGACAAAAATTACCCGGATCAGTGACTTCATGAAGACATCACAGGTTCCTCTGGTGTGTCGTCTGGGTGCTCTGGGGGATATGGTGGCGTGTACGCCTGCCCTGAAATATCTCTCTGAACAAAGTGGCCATCCCTGCGATGTGATTGCAGCCGGTGGTTGGAGTTACGATTTATTTGCACATTTACCTTTTGTTGGCAATGTATACGTGCTTAAAAGTCGAAATAAACCATATTGGTTTAACTCTGACAAACGTAAGCTTGTGAAGTCATTGAAGCAACGTGGTGTGGGGCCTTGTTGGATATTCGGCAGTAGTGATCATATTCTGCCATTGTTAAAGAAAAGTAATTTCGAAGAAAAGCATATCATCACGCAGTTTTCCTCAAGTGATTCCATCATTCATGTAGGAGACGAGTGGTTGCAGCTTGCAGGCCACTACCCCGAAAAGGTTAATCGTGATAGCGGTTCTTTATGGGCGCCGCCAGATCACGATCTTGTAAACTGGGAAATGGCTGTATCAGAAGGTGAGATCGATGATGCTCGAAATTGGATGCAGCGACACAGCCTTACCGAAAAAAATGTTGTAATAATGCAGATTGGTAATAAAAAAACCATGCGTAAGGGGGATCCGAAACGGGCATCTAATACTAAATTTTGGCCGGCTGAGCGCTGGGCAGATGTAGCGCGTCATATCGCGCAACAACATAAAATGCCTGTAATCCTGGTAGGCACGCCCCAGGAAAGTGTTTTGATCGATGTGGTTGTTGATCTGGTGAAAAACCCGTTGGTCAAAGCCGCCTATCAGGATATCGGTATTCGCAGACTGGCGGGCCTTTTTCACCATGCGCACAGTTGTATCAGCGTCGATACCGGGCCTGCACATATGGCTGCGGCGTTAAACTGTCCGGTACTGGTTCTTTTTGGCGCCACTGACCCCGCGCGTGATCGACCGCGTAGTACCGAGAGCTTAGTCCGGTGTATTGCTGGCGACTCTTCATTGGATGGGGCAGGAGAACTGTCCAGGCAACAAACGGAACTGGCATCGCCGCCTGGAATGATCGGGATAAGCTCCGAGGCTGTACTAGCAGAGTGGGAAAAGCACTTCACGTAATGATAAAAAAATCTGCATTCGAACCAAGCTGCTTTTCGGTAACAGTATCTGTTTCGGGCACACAGCGCAAAGACCTGGAGCTCACGATACAACCAGCAAGGTCCCTTGTTTCCCCTGGGTGTTTGTTTTTGGTTTATACAACTTCATCATTTAGAAGAAAATCTATTTTTCAACGAGGTACAGAGTCATTAGTTTGTCTGGGGAGAAAAAGTCGGAATGACTTTGAAGAATCGCTACAAAGTTAAAAGGTGGGGCAGCTCCGCTGTATTATATGACGATCAATTGATCAATGACCCTTGTCCGCAAGTTTTTGATGGCGATTTTCTGGTGAATGAAAAGGGGTATGTAACCAGCTGTTCAGCCGAAGTCGGCATCGGTCGCGCTAACGTTGTCTATTTTGTCCACAATGACACCCCAATGGTGCTAAAGCATTATTACCGAGGCGGCGCTATAGCGAAGCTAATGCATGATCGTTACTTTGGCTTAAATATAGAAAACTCACGCTCCTTCAAAGAGTGGCGTTTACTAAAAAAGATGCGAAGTCTAAACCTGCCTGTACCCGATGCGATTGCCGCTCACGCTAAAAGAGGAGCGTGTTTTTTCCATTGTGACCTGATTACCCGAAGGCTGGAAGATACAAAAACCCTGTCGGACATGCTGATTGGGGGAGCTTTGAGCTCAATGCAATGGAGGAGGGTAGGTGCGTGTATTAAAATGTTTCACGATCATAATATTTACCATGCAGACCTCAATGCCAGGAATATTTTGTTAAATATACAGGGTGAAGTTTTTCTGATTGACTTTGATAATAGCTATATTCGCAGTAGTTGTGGTTCCTGGAGAATGTCGAATCTGACTCGCCTGGAAAGGTCGCTGGAGAAGTTTAAAAGAAATGAAACCGATTTCCATTTTGAAGCCCGGGACTGGTCAGCCCTGCTCATGGGTTACCAGTGAATAATTCGTGATTATAAACTTCAATACGTTATTGGTTGCGATTCCTGAGCCGGAAAATAATCGGTAAAATGGTTGCAATATAAATGAACGATAAAGAAATCGAATTGATTATTGGCAATTCAAATTCGAATTTTTCCGGGGTGACTTCTACTATGTTGCAGGTATTGCCGCACCAGCAGAGCCTGATGTCGTTGCGAGTAATGGGTAAACACCATTTGCCTGATCCGTCATTAGCCATTAGTTTTTGGCAGACCGCAAGGTTATGTAGGAAGCCAATGAAAAATGGCAAGTATCGAATCTTCCATGCGCGCCGTGTTGATGAAATGATACAAGCACTGCTATTGAAGTTTATTTTCCGCGCCAAAATCAGAGTAATTTTTAGCTCTGCCGCACAGCGTTATAGATCTGGTTTTACTTCGTGGCTCACAAGGCGTATGGATGGCGTGCTGGCAATGAGTAAAGCTTCGGCCAGTTACCTCTCCCGACCAGCGGATGCCATCATCTATCACGGCGTGGATACCAATATTTATCAGCCTGCGGAAAATAAAAAGGAGGCCTGGAATGCTTTAAAAGTGTTGCCTGAGAGTAACCGGGGCGATAACTATGGTATTGCCATTCTGGGCCGGGTAAGAAAACAAAAAGGTGTCCATCTCTTTGTTGATGCCTGCATAGAGGTATTGAAAGATTATCCTGACTATACTGCGGCGATTGTCGGGCCAATTACAGCAAGTAATGAAGACTTTGTTGCTCAACTAAAAAATAGAATTTCCCAGGCTGACATGGAGGATCGAATTGTATTCACTGGCGAGCAGAATTTCTCTGATATCCCGGGTATTTTCAGTGCATTATCTGTTGTTGTAGCGCTGAGCGACAATGAAGGGTTTGGCTTGACTGTTCTGGAAGCGATGAGTAGTGGCGCCGCTGTATTAGCATCGGAGGCGGGAGCCTGGAGAGAAGTGGTCAGGGAAGGGGTCGATGGTTATGTTGTTCCCGTTAACGATCTGCCTGCGGTAAAAAATAAACTAGGTAGTATGCTGCGTGATGAAAATAAAATAGCAAAAATGGGCGCTGCGGGACGCGAACGAGTACTGGAGCACTATACAATAGAGCGGGAGGCGAGAGCTTTGTGCGACTTTTACAAAGAGCTGTTGTAAGACCTGGTTGAAAAAATTGGCGATTAAAAAAGTGAACTATTCTTCAGGGATGATTAGTTCAAGATAATTGTCCAGAACATGTTCAAGATTACTTGTTATGTTTCGAGTGTTTTCTATAATGCTGTTTCGAAAAGCATTTTTTTCTAGTGCTTTTTGCAAATGTATTTTTAATTCGCTCTGGGAGGTCGCCTGAATGATAGCGTTGTATTTCTGCATCATCCTGAGCTCTTCTATAAAATTATCCATATAAGGGCCGGTTATGATTGCTTTGTGGAAGCTGGCAGGCTCTAAAATATTGTGACCACCTGTCGGCACAAAAGAACCACCCATCACAACTAGCTTTGATTTGGGATAGTAATTTTTTAATTCACCAACTGTATCAAGTAAATATACTTCTGTTTTCTCGGTGATTAAGCCATTTTTACTGCGAACGGCGATGTTTTTCACATTGAGTTGCCTAATGATCGACCTGCTACGTTCCGGATGTCGCGGTGCGATGATAAGCAATTCATCGCGATTTAATGTTTTCCATATATTATAAAATAGTATCTCCTCTTCTTTATGCGTAGATGCAAAAATCACGTACTCTCTATCTATTAAAACAGATGGTAATTGTGGAGTACTGTTAAGGATGGTTGTAAGTTTTAGATTGCCTTCTACCGAGGTAATGGTTTCGGGAGCGCCCAACTCAAGAAAGGCACATCTGTCCTGTTCGGATCTCGCGTAGATGGCTTTTGTCCTGGATAGAGCCTGTTTAAGTACTGACTTTATCCATCTATTTGCAGTGGTCGTCTTTTTGGACAAGCGAGCATTTATCAAAGTGACTGGTTTGTTGATATTGAAACAACTGGAAAATAAACGTGGCCATATCTCTGTTTCTACAATATAAACAGATTCGGGCCTGACTGCGTTTAAGAAACGATTGATACCGAATTTCCAGTCAAAAGGCAGATAGCAGTGAAATAGATAGTCTAACTGTTGCTGGGCAATAATTTGAGCGCCGGTAACAGTGTTTGTGGTAATAATTATCTTAAGTTGATTGTTCTTTTTATAAATATTTTCCAGAAGCGGTAAAATGGTGTTAACTTCACCTACCGATGCACAGTGAAACCATAAACTTTCGGGTGGCAGGCCTGTATATTTAAAACCGAGCCGTTGCCAGAAATAGCGACTTTGCCGGCTTTTGACAGATATCCATATAATATGTCCCAGTATAACCGGACTTAGCAGATAGGTTAATATTGAATAAACTAGCATTATTTATAACAACTGCTACGTTAAATTTCAGGTGATAGTATATTGATGGCTGTGCGTATTGAATGCTGAAAAAATTTGCCTGACACTGTACGCAACACCGGCGTTTGCCGGCGATCAGCAATAAATTCTCTACTTCTTTTTCTGGCGATATAGTTGACGGCAGTAATTACCCGCGACCTATAAATGGCATGGTCGTGGCCATGATGGTCATAAACTGAACATTGACATCAAGCGGTAGTGCTGCCATCTGTAATACTGCGGTAGACACATTGTTAACGTTCATGACTGGTTCGACCTTCATTTCACCGTTGGCCTGAGGCACACCAGTCTTCATTCGTTCTGTCATTTCAGACGCTGCGTTGCCAATGTCTATTTGCCCACACGCTATGTTGTAGGGCCTGCCATCAAGCGAGACGGTTCTTGTTAGGCCGGTGATTGCGTGCTTGGAGCTGGTGTAGGGGGTAGATCCCCAGCGGGGCACATGTGCAGAGATAGAGCCGTTATTAATGATTCTGCCACCAATAGGTTGTTGTGACCGCATTAAATTAAAAGCACCACGTGCAATTAGAAATGCTCCTGTTAAATTGACATCGATCACTCTTTTCCAGTCTTCGACGCTGATGTCACCGATGGGGGCGGCTTTAATGTTGTTACCAGCGTTATTGAAAACAACATCAAGCCTTGCGAATCTATTTTTTATCTGTTGAAAAAGCTCGTCGACGGAATCAGTGTCGGTCAGGTCGGCGGCACATACCAGCACTGAATCAGGATCGGCGTTCTTGACCAGGTCGTTGAGTAGTTCTATGCGGCGTGCGGTTACAACGACACGATAACCGGCGTCGATAAACGCGGCAGCGGTGTTGTGGCCAATGCCGGATGATGCGCCGGTGATTAGCGCGACTTTAGGGGCTGACATTTGAGTATCCTCTGGGAAACCGGGTTAGAAGCAAGGGGTTGCATTGGCGGATTAAGCCAGCAATGCGCTGCTTTCGATCAGTGAGATTCCATTTGCGGTCATTTCATCAATTGCTTGTTTGGCGCTGCCATCCAGATCGATAGCGCGGCAGGCATCGGTGATCACTGTGGTTTTAAAATTTTCTTTGACCGCATCTCGGGCCGAATAGAAGACACAATAGTCAAGTGCCAGCCCAACACAAAAAATGTGCTGGATGTTTTTGTCGCGCAGATAGCCGTTGAGACCGGTTCGGGTCTTTTGGTCGTTTTCGTAAAATGCGGAATACGAGTCAACTGCAGGGTTATAACCTTTTCGAATGATGATAGATGCCGGGTGTGTATTCAGCGCATTGTGGAATTCGGCACCGTAGCTGTCTTGAATGCAGTGGTCCGGCCAGAGGGTTTGTTCGCCGTAAGGCATGGTTTTGCTGGTGAAAGGGTCGTGTCCTGTGTGGCTGCTGGCGAACGAACTATGGCCTGCCGGGTGCCAGTCCTGGGTTAGGGCGACATTCGAAAATTTTCCGATTAACTTGTTGATGACTGGGACAATGCTATCGCCGTCGGTGACGGCCAATGCGCCACCGGGACAAAAATCGTTTTGAACATCAATAATCAATAGCAGATCGGTCTCGGAGGGTTGCATTTGATTTTTCTCTGTAAAATTGGTGGTGGCCACAGCGGTTGTCTGCTGTAAAAGCGTCAATGATCTTTAACGAAATGGCATCTGTAACGAAATGGATTTCAATAGCTGGCAAATTATCGCGTACGCCGCAGATCAATCAATCCCGGGCGGCCGGTTTTTCTCAATGCTACCAGAGATGTGAGTTCAGAACTCGTTGTTGGTTGCCTGGAAACAGGTGGCTGCCGGTGGTTTTTGAGTGCGATGATTTGTGCATTTCTGGTGCAAGCCGGTGCCGGAGCAGATATCATTGGCGCATTGAAAAGAGACCCGGTATGCCATTCACGCCACTGTCATTTGACGAGCTTTTTCTAGACAACTCCGGAACCGGTAAGCGCTATCTTGTGGCCGGGGTGGATGAGGCCGGACGCGGGCCACTGGCTGGCAGTGTGGTTGCTGCGGCGGTGATCCTTGATCCCGAAAAGAAAATCAGCGGTCTTGCCGATTCCAAGACATTGACGGTCGATAAACGCGAGGCGCTTGCTGGCGAAATAAAGGCCGGAGCAGTGTCCTGGTGTGTGGCAGAGGCGACCGTCGCCGAGATTGATCAGCTGAATATTCTACATGCTTCAATGCTCGCCATGACTCGTGCTATCGAGGGGTTGGCTGTGGCCCCGAATCATTGTCTTATTGATGGTAATCGTTGCCCGGTCACTACGTTCAATTGTCAGGCAGTGGTTAAAGGGGATGCGCGTGTACAGGAAATCGCTGCAGCGTCCATTCTGGCCAAAGTTTCCCGTGACGAATCAATGATCGCGCTGCACGACCAGTTTCCTGACTACGGTTTTGATCGGCACAAAGGTTACCCGACTCGTGCTCATATGGAAGCATTGGAAAAGCATGGTGTGCTCGATATTCATCGGCGGTCTTTTGCACCTGTTCGTGAATTGATCGCCGTGAGTGATACGCTTACAGCAAAAGGTGTTGCATGAGCTTTGTGCACCTGCGTGTTCACACTGAATATTCCCTGGTTGACAGTGTGGTGCGGATTTCCCGGATGATGGGGGCGGCCGTCGGGGGCGGTATGCCGGCGATTGCGCTGTCTGATCAAAGTAATATGTTCGCGCTGATCAAGTTTTATCGGGCCGCCATAAAGGCGGGCGTGAAACCTGTTATCGGGGTGGACGCCAGGATCGCGAATCCGGAGGGTTTTTTGTCACCTGTCGTGTTGCTCGCGCAGAATATGGAAGGGTATCTAAATCTTTCAAAACTCGTTTCACGCAGCTACCAGGAAGGGCAGTCAGAGCGCGGGGCGGTGGTTGAATTTTCGTGGTTAGAAGATCAAACAGAGGGAATCATTGCCTTGTCCGGTGGCAGGACGGGAGATGTCGGCAGGGCATTGCTGGCTGAGAATTCTGCAGAGGCAGAACAGTGCTTAAAACGTTGGCAGAAACAATTTCCCGATCGATTTTATATCGAATTACAACGCACCGGCCGCGCCGATGAGGAACGCTATAACCAGGCGGCGATTCAGCTTGCTGGTAAGGCAGCATGCCCGGTTGTGGCAACTAACGATGTAAGATTTATCAAGCCCGAGGAATTTGAAGCGCACGAAATCCGTGTGTGTATCCACCAGGGGTATGAAGTCAGCAATCCGCGCCGCCCAAGAGACTACAGCGAGCAGCAATATTTACGCAGTGCCGCCGAAATGGCTGAACTGTTTAAGGATATCCCGGTGGCGCTGGAGAACAGTGTGCAGATTGCGATGCGCTGCAATCTGGCTATATCGCTGGGGGCACCGGTATTACCGGACTTTCCCGGACCCGGTGGCATGCCTGAGAGCGACTATTTAAGGCAACTTTCGCAGGAAGGGCTGGAATGGCGACTGAATAATTTGTACGACACAACGCGCCCGGATTTCGCAGAGGTGCGCGCGCCTTATGACAAACGTCTTGAACGTGAGCTCGACGTGATCATCCAGATGGAATTCCCGGGCTACTTTTTGATTGTCTCGGACTTTATCAAATGGAGTCGCGCAAACGATGTTCCCGTGGGGCCGGGTCGTGGCTCTGGTGCCGGTTCTCTGGTTGCCTATGCACTGGGAATTACTGATCTGGATCCACTGGCCTACGATCTGCTGTTTGAAAGATTTCTAAATCCCGAGCGTGTATCGATGCCGGATTTTGATATCGATTT
>CAZNOB010000121.1:0-16090 GCA_964574535.1 uncultured Granulosicoccaceae bacterium
TGACACCGTTGGATGTGCAGCCGCCCGTAAATGTGAGTACTACCGCAAGAGCTACCGTGCGACCCTGTGGTACCGGAAAATTCGGAAAAATATTTTTGACAGTCATCTTATGCCCTTCACTGAGTTCGGTGCCAATTAGAAAATTGAATATTGTAGTATGCTTAAAAAACTAATTAAATCGATGCCCTCACCAATTTTGGATGTTAGTTGCTACTGACGGAGGCGAGCGCTTCAGCGCTTTCATCATTTGGTTATATGTAAACACCGGATCAATAGATTTACCGCCATAGTGCAATTCAAAATGCAGGTGCAGACCACTGGATTGACCTGTGCTGCCCACGGTACCAATTTTTTGAGCTCTGGATACTTCCATCCCTGTTTTCAGTCCCTCTGCAAATGAATCCATATGGGCATAGAGCGTACTGAAACCGTTCTGATGTTGAATTGTGATGGTTTTCCCAAAGCTGCGACTAACGTAGAGCTTCTCTATTGTGCCACTGCCCGCAGCGTAAACAGCGATGCCGGAATCTGCACCGTAGTCAACACCTTTGTGTTTTCGCGGTAGTGGAATGCCAGTCGGGCTTAAGCGATACCCGTGTCCGGAAGTCAAAACACCTTCGGCTACCGGCTTGCGCATGAGTGCATGAGGTACTTCGTCCAGTGGGAATTTTTTAACCAGTTCGATATCATTGGCACTTTTGCTCAGATTCGATAATCTGTCTTTTACACCGCCAACTCTGTCTTTACCTTCCGCGACTGAACATCCGCAGAGTAGAGTGATGATCAAAAGTTGAACGAGAGTACTTACTTTCAACGGTGCTATGCGGCTATGCAACATTGCGATATTCATAAAAGTCATGTCGCTAAACCTCTCTGGCCGTGCCAACTGTTATTGGATTTTGAATAAGTCTGTGCAGCTGCTACTTTCCGCGCCGTCGCCTATGCCAATGAAGGGGATAATTGCGGCTGCGGGTCCTGTGAGTGAAACCAATACAGCTGCTGCCGCAATGCGTGCGTAGAGCTTCTTACCTGGTCTGATCTTTGGGTCTGCCAGTGTGCCTTTGATGTTAATCGGTGTAGTGGCGGTAAGCAGGCTTGCGTCATGAGGAATTGGTTTAAAGTTGAGATCGAGCTTTTCGCTATTCAGGTCAATAGTTCCAGATGCGCTGAAAAGAGTGTCTGCAGAGTCTACTATGAAATGTTCCAGCTCTCCTAATCCCGAACTAAAATGCATGCTGGTGTAGCCACAACTGACTCTGATTTGTTGTATTTCATTGCGCCATAGCAGGCGAAGTGATTCCATAATATCTGCGCCCGCCAGTTCCACTGCCATAGAGTCAAGTTGACCGTCTTCCAGTAGTGCATAGAATTCTCCGTCTACACTTGCTGCAAGTGCGGCCTGTGATAGGCCGCTAAACCAGAATTCGGCATCGGTGGTTAGTCGGCCGTCTGTGATGAAGTCATTGATCGAGGGTTCCGCACTGAATTTATTCAGATTCATATTATGAATCCCGATGCCTAGAAAACCGGACGGGATGGTGTCTGGCTCTGCATCGTACCGCGCATTCCCCTTAATTGTACCTGAAGCGAACTGAGGACTTTCAAGTTGAAATGTGGCTTTTGAATCTTTAAACAGCGCGGTTGCGATCAGATCCTTGATGTCGTAGCCCTTGTAGATTATTTCTGATGCGCTGAGTTGCACATTGGCATCCCACTGCTGCACCCAATGGTAAAGGGCGGGTGGGCTTCTGGAAAATATTTTATCGGATGGCGGAGGTGTATTATTTTTTCTGGTAATTCGCATTTCGCGTTCGTGGGGTATCAGCTCATCCAAAGGCAGATAATTACTTTGTATATTAAGGTTTATTGAAGGTCTTGCCTGCGGGTTTTGATTGTTTTTTGTATTGATTTCCAGGTCGACTCGCAGATCAGTTCGCCCGAGCAATACGTTCAAATCGTTCACTTTGATTGAATCTTTGCCAATCGATATTTTTCCACTCAACTCGCCGGTCTCAATGGCGGGTCCACCGAGAAAAGCCATCAGCTTATCCAGATGATCCCCATCAGCGCTTATAGTGGCTGTGGTTGGCTCTGTGCTGTCGCTATTGGCTGCGATTATTTGTGATGTAATTGTGCTGTCTGTAAGTTTTGCATCCAGCTGCATTTTTGATCCCTTGCCAAGCAGTGTTCTTTGACTGGTTTGGTACGACAATGATCCGTTGATCGGCAGTTGGTGGTGGCTGCCTTCAGCGTCAAGGTTTACCCGGGTGACGGATTGTGTGCTTTCAATCTGACCGTTCACTATGACTTGTGTGTGTTCTGCTCGATCGGACGCGGCGATATCAATCTGCACGTTTGCCAGAGTGATGTTGACATCCGGAATTGGCTGCGGCTCAGTCAGTATCGCCGCCAGATTAAGATCAGCCGAGGATTCATTTGGTCCCGACGATACTTCAGCGAGACTGAGGTCACGGGGCTCAACCCGGATTTTCGCGTTTCGCAGTACAAGCTGGTCCGGAGTGAGACTACCTGTGGCTATTTTCCCCCACCTGCTTCGCATCTGAACGCTGTTCGCATGAACCTCGGAGTCGTAGTATGCACTGGTCATAGACATGCCAGTCAGTGTGATGCCGGGCGAGAGAGTGAAGAGTTGCAGGCTATGATCGTCCGCCTGCAGTATTATTGATTCCTGCAAAACCTGATTTTGAAGTGCGCCGAGCAGGTAACTTTGAATGTGAAGTTTTAGGGTGAGGACAATCCCTGTCAAAATACCGAGTGCGATGACTACTACCGTTCCTCGCATGGCGATCCGTTCGTAAGGTGGAGGCAAAATCCTTGCGATAGAGTTAAATACGTTCACTGTCGGCTTAGTTTCCTTGCTGGGGAAAGAGTAGTTTGCGCCTTATTTACCGGCAAGATAGGAAAGCCTAGCTTTTCGCCGGGTAGCGTGAAGATGAGCACAATTGCATATATTCGGAAGGTTATTGAGGATCATGAGACGCCGATCATTCCTGATCGGCACCCCGGCCGGCTAGATTTTCTCGAGTATAAGCAGATTCAGTCCCCCTTCGTATAGCTTTTGGTGAGCCTCTTTTACTGCAAAACCAATGACCCGGACCTCAGCGATAAGCTGATCCATCGTCAATAGCCTTATATCGTTACTCTGGTCAATGGCTAGATTGTGTTGGCAAAACTCTTCCCAGTGCGGGTGAGCGATACATTCTCGTGCAGCGCTGTTTAGAAGTGCGGGCATATCGAGACGGTTGTTGATCGTGGCCAGTACAAAAGTGGCTGACGGTATTAGAGACCGGTAGATATGCGTCAGTATTTCATCCGGCCTGGGCCAGGTGTAGTAGCTGTTGATTGACAGGCCTGAGTCAAATGGGTGGAGTGAGGTTTCTTCGATTTTTGCATGAATAATGGTTGCATCTTTCTCTGGAAACTGTCTTGCCATCCAGCGAGCCTTTTTCACCATATCAATAGATGCATCAATGCCTGTATATGATCTAACTTTGGATTGTGCGGTGACAAAAGGGATGATCTTGCCTCCGCCACAGCCGAAATCGACGACATGACCTTGCAGGTGTTCCGATACCTCGGTATTCAATGCTAACATTTGCGAGGGCATGACACTTTGGAACGACTGGGAGTAGTCGTCCCAGTCCGTGATTGAGTTAATAGTGGTGGTTGTCATATTGCTCTCCTGAGCCATTCAAAGAATTGCGGTTTCGTGGACGTTAAGTCCCAGATAACACACGCGAGTGAGTATGGACCGCCGTAGGTGACGCCGGTATCTTCGGCGACAACTTCCAATCCCATTAAGCGTTGATGGAGTGATACATCTTTCGGTTTCATCGCCATTACAATGGCATCGAAGCCCATATTAACCGATAGGGTGTATACGCTTTGGTAGTAGCGTTGCAGTAATGCCGGCTCTTTTGAGGCTATAATAAATCGACCCCATTCCACCAGGCGGATACCACGTGCACGATGTGCCCGCAGGTGTTGTTCTTCCGGTAGGCCATCGGGTCCGTCGTGAGCCAGTCTGGCCGTGCTGACAATCGCACCGGTGCTGTCTCTCGTGTAAAGTACCAGTCCGTGTTGATCGAGTTCATCGTTATCCAGCTCCATATCCGGGTATATTTCTCGGTAGTGCTTCTTTCTCAGGGCCTTTATCTCATCGAGTGTTTGAACATCGATGGCAACCCGAATATCGCTGCCAGGTAAATCTCTCAGGCGATTGTCTGCTGACAAACCTGCGGCCCGGCGGTTTAACTTTCTGCTGAGACTTGGTTTCGATGTGGTAGAATTTTCCAGTAGTGAATTAGTCATACTGTCTCCTTCAAGGCGGAAGAGCGCTAGGTCTTTGTGAAAAGTTCCGAGGGCGGATCGTTTATCCTACCCCCGTCGGTATAAGCGTATTTTCTTCGATAAAATGTTTAGCTTTTATTCAATAGACTTTCCGGCTCAGGTGTTTTTTAACTCCTGCAGACACTGAAGTTTGTCTATCACTAAGGGTTAACGGATAAAATGCTGGCTTTGAACAACCTGGTGAAAAAGAAATTTTCTCCGCAGAAAAATAAAACCGCTGGGTACCGACGTGGTAACGCAGCACAGTGCTCCAGCAGCTGTGTGGTTGCTGAAGCGCGATGAGCTGGTACGATGAATATCAATCAGAGCAGTGGTTTGCTCGACTTCGGGCTGACTTTAACCGAAGGCATTACGATACCCTGTTCGATGATCCTGACGATGTTTTCTGGACAGCGGTAGAGCGTTTGTTCACAACCAAACTGCCTTCAGCAGAGCGTAAATACACTAAAAAAAGTGCTGGCCTGGTGTTAACAATATTTCGTAATACCGTGGTAGATTTGGTGCGTGAACATTTTGGCCGTTATCAGCCACCGAATGCAGTACGGCAGAGGGGGCAGCTATATTTGACGATGTACGAACTTTATTGCCTCGGTCGCAATAGTAGTCGCGATATATCGGAAGCGATGATGATTCCGCTTACGGTAGTGCGGGGCTGGATTCGGGCTATTAACACCAACAAGTGGTGTCCAAAATTGAAAGGGGACACGATTGTGTCAACGGCTCGTCATGATCATCCTGGTGGGGAGGCTATAGACGCATTGGCACATAAGGATGCTACAGAAGCAGATCAAATTAAGCTTGAGCTGTGTGCGTTGGCTGCTGATTTATTGAAAGGGCATTCTGAGCACGCGGAAAGTAGCAGTGACATTGCCAGGAAATTGCAGCGCATGCCACAAATTGAAATCTCGGATGAAGAACGGATTATGCTCAGGCTGCTTCACGAAGAGGGAAAATCGTTAACCGAAACGGCTGAAATTATAAAAAAACCGCGGCACCATATTCGTAATAGAAATAGTGCGTTAATGAAAAGACTGAGGCAACATTTTACCACACACGATATCCTCGACTAGGTGGCTGTCCGAGAATGAGGGTCGTAGCGAGGAAGTGAGATTTTGAGTCAGATATTTCAATCAATAGACGCGAATAGTTGCTTTTTATTTAAACAATTGGCGCGAAATGGCTAGCCAGAAGATCGCGTACGCGGTAGCTCAACTATTCTCAGACAAGCTGGTGCAGGCAGGCGGCCCTGCTGCACCAGCAGCTGCATTCGTTTTACAGGCCTGTACATCCGAGGAATTTGCTACGGTTGTGAATCAAATAGCATGACAGAAAGCTTTGACACCGACGATCAAAATCTTGCACTCGCCAGTCTGTTGCTGGATAACCCGGACCCGCCACTTGGTGACAAGCCGACAATCGTGGAGCTATGGGATTGGATGCATGGCAGCCTGTCACCACAACGCGCTTCGGAGGTAGAGACACACGTAGCGCGCGATCCGGATATTTTCGAACAGTGGCGGCAACTGAGATTGTCTGAATCACAGGTTGAACAATATGTCGTTGTTGCGGACTCCAATGAACTGGATGAAAGCACGACCGGCTGGTGGCAAAAAATTCGCGGCACTATTGCGAATATGAGTATGCAGCCGATCAAGGGAATTGCTGTTGGTCTGACAATGGTGATGGTGTTTGTGACAGCGGGTTTGCTACGACAGGCACCTGAAACCGGGCTGGATGGCGACACCGATTTTTGGACGGAATGGCAAAGCCCAAAGCAAAATTCTGCTACTAATCCAGATGAGGATCAACAAGCTCACCTGCAGCTGGTTCTTTCCGGGGTATCGGTCCATCTGCAAACTGAACAACAGCCATCGGCCGGCCCGGACGGTGAGGTATTACCTGATACAGATTGTCGAGGTACAGCTGCCTGCAGTGAAGAATCCCGGCTTTTGTTCAGTCTTGGTCAGCGAGTGGCGGCTGCCAGATCGTTGTGTATCGGTGGGCACACATTGGCAACGGACGATACCTTACTCAAGACAATGGCTGTTCTGGAGGCTTCACAGCTTGCGTTGCTTTTGCATAATCCATTGAATTCATGGATTGATGCGACAACTTCGGAGCAGCGGTGTGCAGCGGTAGACACTGTAATTGGTCGAGCGCTCTCGGGGGTAGTAAAATGACTTGTGCAGCTAGTGAACGGGTTAACCAACATTTGCCGCAGAGGCTGATAAACGTTTTTCACGGTATCGCTCTATTAATGGTGTTTTCTACGACCGTACAGGCGGGTGAAAAACCGATTTACGGTACTGACGATCGCAACGAAATTTTGTACAGCGATGCGGTGGCCTGTCGGGCAGCGCTGTCTACCGTGGCCATTCTTCCTCGTTCTGCAGTCAAAAAAGGTATCAATGACCGTTGGAAGTTACAGGCGGCAGAGACGCTGGGTGATAAAGGGTGGTGTGCGGATGAGCGTTTTTCAGATCAGTTGTCAGTAGTGGCCTGTAGCGGATTTCTGATTGCCAATAATCGAGTGGTCACAGCTGCGCACTGTATTAATGCAGCAGATGATCCCTACGGACCAGGATTGAATTGTGACAGTGCTGTGTTTGTCTTCGACTATAAAATTGCTGATGACGGTGAACTGCCGCTGCTCTATCGCAGTGATCAGGTTCGAACCTGTGAAGTTGTTTTGGATGGTGAGGAAATCACTGGTGGTCCTGACTGGCGCGTCATTCAACTTGATCAGCCTGTGGCCAGAAATGCTCTAGCGGTTTTAAATAGTCGCGATTTGCCGGCAGAAACCGGGTTAATGACCGTCGTCGGCCATCCACTTGGATTGCCGATGAAGTCTGCACGAAATGGCACTTTGCGAAAAAATACATCTGAACATCACTTTGTTTTGAATATTGATAGTTATGAGGGCAATTCAGGCTCAGGGGTTATCGCGAGTGTACGGGGTGTGCCGGTGGTAGTGGGAATGCTGACCAGTGGTAGCAAAGATTTTGTGTATGCAGAACAGTCCTGCAAGCGCAGTAAAATTTGCGAGCCCGGGCAATGCCGCGGTGAGACGGCAACCCGCGCAAGCGCTTTTTCGGGGTGGGCTGGTAACGCGGTGACTCTGCAGACATTGGTCAATTTAACGCAATCTGTACCTGCGGACAGTTGCTCGTGATATTGTTTGCCCGATGCTGGCGTCTCCTGTTTTTAATCAGTCTTGGCTTGCATAACAGCTCGGTGCTCGCTGATAATAACCTGCTGTCGACACCAGAGTTATGGGCTGAGCAGTCGAAGTTTGCAGTGATTGTCGGGGTAGATGAATATCGCAAAACCACACCGCTTGAACACGCTGTTAATGATGCGCGCGCGCTTGCGGAAGTGCTGACGCTAAAAGGCTATGAAGTGCTGAAGCTTGAGAACTACCAGGCTGATCCTGAAGTGGTCCTTGATACCTTGCGTCGTGTTGCGTCGCTGATCGGCGATAAAGCGGCACGTGCTGAGGCAACTGTGATCTTTGCCTTTTCCGGCCATGGTTTTCAACAAGATGGTATTAACTATCTGGCTATGGGAAATGCTGACCCAAATCAACTTAGGTCGACAGCGTTGTCCATGCAGCGAGTTAAAAATGTGATGAACAACAGCGGTATTGGTCAGAGCGTTTTATTCATCGATGCATGTCGCAACAGCCCAACCCGAAGCACTGGCGCCGTGAATAATGTGTTCGTTCCCGATATTGATGCGAAAGGCCTCGCAGTACTTTACAGTACAGGTGCCGGCCAGTTGTCATGGGAAGATTCTGCTCTGCAGCAAGGAGTTTTCTCTCATTATCTGGTCAAGGCACTTCGGGGGGAGGGTTCTAGCGGAAGTGAGTGGATCACTATTGATGGTTTATTTGGATATGTGAGGCGATCAGTAACCAGCCATGTTTTCAAAAAGTACAACAAGGAACAAATTCCGTATATTGCCGGTGAGCGTAGTGGTAATTTCGCTTTGGCTTTGAATGATTCCGGAAAAAAAGTGCAAGCATTAGATAGTAGTGCTTCATCGGGAAACGAGAAAGCGTCAGACAAAGGAAATCGCTGGACGCGGCCCCTGATTGTGTTGGGGGTGATCGCTGCAGCGGTGCTGGCACTATCTGGCAGCGACGATAGCGATGATAGTGATAATGGGTCTGTGACGCTTGTTGTTCCCACACCGTGATTCGCTTAGTAGTATCCAGCGATTTTATAATTGCGTTGGGCCGCTATTGTCTACCGCCCAATGCGCCGATGCGCCGAACACCCCTTGCAGAGTCAGGCCGTCTCCAAACGGAACTTCCGCGCTGAGTTCGCCGGTGCTCAGGTTATTTTGAAGACCGAGTGCGACCTCGTTTTCTTCAAGAAAATTTGCGGTTCCAGGGCCGTGAAATGGCAGTTGTTCCGGAAAAAGGAAGTGACGTCCCAATTTGGCGGTGCAACGTCACTTAATCAAAGCAAACGGTAGAAAACTGAAAGCTAATTATACTGAAAGAGAAGTGCTTGATCTCACTTGGAAATTTGTGATTCCTGGCACACCGTACAACTGAGAGAAGCTACACGCAGTCCCGGTCTGCGTATAGCTAGGAATTCCTATTAATAAAAAGTGTTAGCAGTGAACCCTGGTCGTTCGAACCGAGTGGGACGGTCGTGAGATGAGGTACAATGCACCGGTTGGCAATAATGCATTCGGAGCGAAAATGACTGATCAAACCAAATTTCTGTTATCTGAAACTGATATTCCCAAGTCGTGGTACAACATCCAGGCTGACTTGCCGCAGCCCTTGCCGCCAGTAATAAATCCGGGAACTGGCGAGCCGATAGGTCCGGACGATCTGGCGCCGTTGTTTCCAATGGAGCTGATAATGCAGGAGGTCAGTCAGGAGCGAGAGATTGATATACCTGCACCAGTGCGAACTGCCTATCAGCAGTGGCGGCCAACTCCAATGTATCGTGCTCATCGACTTGAAAAGGCGCTGGATACACCGGCCAAAATCTATTATAAGTACGAAGGAGTCAGCCCGTCCGGAAGTCATAAGCCAAACACTGCAGTAGCTCAAGCCTTTTACAATAAGAGTGAGGGGATTAACCGTATAGCCACTGAAACCGGAGCAGGGCAGTGGGGGTCATCACTGGCATATGCTGCCGCATTATTTGACCTTGAAGTTAAAGTGTTCATGGTCAGGGTTAGCTATGATCAAAAGCCGTATCGTAAAGCAATGATCGAGACCTATGGTGCATCATGTGTCGCAAGCCCAAGTTCAGAAACCAACGCAGGTCGGGCGATTCTGGAAAAAACTCCCGACAGTACAGGGAGTCTGGGAATAGCCATCAGTGAGGCTGTTGAGGTCGCTGCGTCGAATGATGATACCAAGTACGCATTAGGTAGTGTGCTGAACCACGTTCTAATGCATCAGACTATCATTGGCCAGGAAGCGATGCGCCAAATGGAAATGGCCGGCGACTATCCTGATGTCGTAGTGGGTTGTTCTGGTGGTGGCAGTAACTTTGCCGGTATCGCTTTTCCGTTTTTGGGGGAAAAGCTACGTGGTGGACAAGATGTCAGGTTAGTCGCGGTCGAGCCGGCTGCCTGCCCGTCGTTATCACGTGGTCAATACGCTTATGACTTTGGTGATACAGGTCAGATGACCCCATTGATGAAAATGCACACGCTTGGCTCTGGCTTTATTCCGTCCGGTTTTCATGCAGGGGGGTTGCGTTACCATGGTATGGCACCTTTGGTCAGTCATGTCCATAACCTCGGGCTACTTGAAGCCCGGGCCCTTGATCAGCTGGAGTGTTTTGAGGCGGGTGTATTGTTTGGTCGAACTGAAAGTATTATTCCTGCTCCGGAAGCAACCCATGCGGTTCGCGGTGCAATTCAAGAGGCATTGCGTTGTAAAGAAGAAGGTAAAAGTGAAACTATCCTGTTTAATCTCTGTGGCCACGGCCATTTTGATATGCAGGCCTATATAGATTATTTCGAAGGAAAACTTACCAATCAAACCTATGATGAGTCTGAGTTAGCGATGGCACTGGCCGGGTTGCCTTCTGTTAAATCAAGCTAGAAAACTGATTAAGTGCGGGTACATCAAGAGCAAGTTTGAAAAAGCAGATGCAAACGCTTTGCGTGTTTAAGTTCGTTTATCGGCTTTACCGGATAGATTGGATTCGCTGCCGAGACGACCCTCATTCCCGGGTAGCCTGGTCTTTTGTTTTCTGGAATAGCGGCGGTTAAAAAAAACACCAGCCTATAAATCGAAGTCAACCCACGCGGGATCGTGATCGCTGCCATCACCTCCGTGATTGGTACGTCGGTCAATTTTTGCATCACCAAAACTATCTGCCAGCCTTGCGCTGGCCCAAATGTGATCCAGCAATTCGTATCTTGGGAATTCCGGGCCCGTTGGATTGAATCGATGCGTCCAAACCGATGAGGCTGGCCCCGGACCCTGCCCGACAGTTTCCGCTTTTGCCGGTCGGGTTTCTGTGGCATTAACCAGTGTGTTTATCAGAGCTTGTCCGTCGCTTTGAAGCATTGCCTGAATGTGCGGGGAGTCAGGAGGATCATTCATGTCACCGGTGATTACAAATCGGCTATTCGGGCGTTCCATTCGGCTCACGATCCGGTGAATTGACTCTGCTTGTCTTCGTCTTCTATCGTTTGCCCGTTGTGCACCTGTGACTTGATCCTGACCGTGCGGCACAAAATGGCTTTTCAGGTGGGTGTTGTAGATGTTGAACAATTTAGCTCCGGTATGATCCAGAATTTCTACTTGTAGCAGATCGCGGCTAAATACGCGTCGGTTGGCATCTTCCGGATGTGTGGCTGCTTGATGTGTGATTATTGATCCGATCGGGAGCTTTGATAACACTCCCACATCAATGAATCGACTGTCATTTCCCTCGATCAGTATGACGTGTGGGTACATATTGTTTAGAAACTCGCGGTTGAATTGTTTCAGCACACTGATGTGCTCAACTTCCTGAACCGCCAGTACATCGGCATTAATTACATCTCTGATTCGTTCGCCGATTATTGCTGTTTCTCGAGGATTCTTTTCTTTGATGAGTCGGCCCATAAAGGTTCGAGCGAGGATTTCATCACTGTCGAAGGTTAGTGTAATACCACCAGAGCCGGTCATGGGAGCGGTTGTTATCTGCCCTTGAAAACTGTAACGGGAGAATAAATTATTCAGATTGAAAGTGCCGACACGTACGATCATACCAACGAGTACCTTGTTAGTGAGTGGACCGATATACGATCCAAAGGTAGTTCTCCGGGGAATGCGCCGACAGTCAGTGAATGCTATTCATTCATCGGCGCGTCGATGGCTGAAAGCCTTGTCTGCTGGCACTGATTCAATCAACCTCACAAAATATGTGAACATAGAAACGAATGTATTTCAACAGTCAGCAAGAACTGGCTGGAGCATCAGTGAAGAGGTGCTTTTTCGGTAGTTTGAGCAGCACAGGTGTTTAATTAGCGCGAAGAAAATTGCAAAGTGCAGGGGGGCCAGTTGACGGCAGCGGACCTTCAATTGTTCAGCTTGCAAATGTTCTTTGAACTATAATTCATGTTCCTGTTCGCGAGAAATTGTCTGAATTTCAGCTAAACTCTCGCGACTAGTAGCAAAGCAAATAAATCAGTGACCAGGCAACCAGCAGTGCGACGACAAAAGTGCAAGCAGCGTGTGGTTTTCGACTCGCCACTTCAGTTTGAAACACCTAGTTTCCTCAACTTCCTCATCCGGCGATTAGTGCGCCCTTCTTTTGGTTTGCTGGCATTGATCGGTGTAATGGCACTGGCGACCTATCTCACGACGAGCACTATTGAGCGATTTAATGTAACCGAACCCCTGCTGGAGTACGAGACCTTTGATGCTGATCTGGCCGACTGGAAAATTAATGAAGCGTCTTTTGGCGGGGTGATTGTATCTGACGGGGTGGTCGCGGTTGAGCAATACTCAGCCACTGGTCATGTGGGACTGTCGCGTGAGATAAAACTAGCAGCAGATGAGCAATACCTCCGATTGACAGGCACCGTTTCCGGAGAGGACATTGTACCCGGCGAAAAAAACTGGGAAGCGGCGCGGATAATCTATCTGGAGCTAGATGAGTCTGGCAATCATAACAGGCGAAAGCGGCATGAGTTGGTGAGCCTGGACGGTACTGAATCGGAACAGAATTACAGTGTAGATTTTGCACTCTCTGCCACAACGAAAGCATTGCGCATTTCAATGCAACTGCACAAAACCGTAGGGAAAATGGAAGTATCCAGGCTAGCGTTACATCGTTTGGAATTATCAGAAGCCTATAAGGTCAGCAGATTTTGGTTGATTTCTGGCTGGTCACTGCTTTTACTTTTGTGTGTATTTCTTTTGTTTCGCACTGCGTCAACGGTTGCGAGCGGGGTTTTCATGCTGGTAGCGGGTGCGGTCTTTGTGCTTGGGATATTGTCACCCGGCTCGATTAACAGCCACTTGTTCACATGGATCGAAGAAACAGCAGGTGTTTCCCGCGACCACATTGAGTATGCGGCGCATTTCCTGGGGTTTATGTTATTCGGTGTATTGCTGAAAATTTTACAGGCTCGCAGACCGTTGCTGATTCTGATTGCAGTGTGTCTTGTTGTCAGTCTGGTGTCTGAGGTGCTGCAGTTAATGACCCTCGACAGGAGTTTCCAGTACATTGATTTGATCATAAATTTTTTCGGCGCGATATTTGGAGTGATTCTTGGTTTCGTGACCTTGAGAGTCGGGCGTGTGATTCACCGGTGGCGTTATAGCGGGGAAAATGCGTTGCGCCAGACGGAGGAGGAAGCCGATGATGAATTCACTGAAGAGATTGAATCGGTGTATCAGGACAATGACGTTCGACAAAAAGATTGAGTTGATTCTTTAGCTTTCTTTCCGGGCGTCACGAGTATCTGCCCCGGTCAACAACTGCGCTGGCGTGCAAGCAGGCTCTGTACTCAGAGGACAGAACGGCGGAAACGGCAAAATCCGACTCTGATATTGCCTTCGTTATCGGTCTTCAGTATTCCGTCTTCTCTAATCCGTACCGCCATTCATGCGCTGATCCACTTCCACGATCCCTCTCCCGCATTAACTGTTACTTTGTAAGGCTGGGCCTCAATTTTAACCGTCAGGTTCCGATCACTGTTAAAGCGTCTAACTTATCCGACCCAGCGGAGACTGCCCGGTGACTGGATCATCCGATCTAAAACACGAAAACCCGATTGTTGATTCAACTTTTGAGATTAATAGCCCATCGGTTGCTAATGATGAGGTTGTTATCGACTCCGTGCCAGTGCGCCAGCCTGCGCGTGGACAAGGGCCAAGGTCGGTTGAGGATGAACTGGCCTATTATCGCAAAAAGGCAATTCATCAGGATATTTTGATTTTCGAGATGCGCGCCTTGCTGCAGTCCGGTAAAGGCTTCGGTAATATCCTGAATTTAAAAGAGTTGCTTGAGACTTTCATGGCAGTGGTCCGCGAAAAGTACGGAGCGATTAACAGCTCGGTTTTGCTTCGTGACGATCTGGAACCGGGATATAACTACTATCGGGTCAGAGCATTTTCTGGTCTTGATGCCACTTTTACCATGAGTGACCAGTCAACTGAATCACTCTTTATGTTCAAGTTTCCCCAGGACAATGGGTTGCTCTGGCAAATTATTCGCCAGGGGAATGTCTTTAGTGTTCGTGATTTGCAACGTGATCCGCGTTTTGACACCGCGTGGTCCAAGTGGCACCTGGATATTCTGGATTCAGATTTGTGGTGTCCCTTGATTAAAAATGGAGAAGTACTTGGCATTTTAACCTTGGGTGAGAAAAATAGTGCACGGCAGATTAGCGAGGATGAATATCCGTTTTTACAGGAGCTAGCGTCAATCGCTACCACCAATATTGACTCGACTTTGAAGTATGAAAAGAACCGTCGAATCTTAAGAAATATTCAAACCCTGTATAATGTGAACCAGCAGCTGGCTAATGTTAATGATTTCAAAAGACTATGCATTGAAACATTGTCGACGGCAGTTGATGCGGTGAGTGCGCAGAAAGGTAACCTGATGTTACTGAATAAAACCACCGGGCAGCTTGAAATAAAAGTAGTTTGGGGAAATATACCGCGGTATGTTCGGGATGATATCAATAATGGAATAACCGAAACGAAATCGTTTAGTCTGGGTGAAGGTATAGCTGGTCAATGTGCGGCAGAGCGCAAACCGATTCGAAAAAATGATAAAAAATATATCGAGCAAATCGGCAGGAACGTTGTTTACTGTATCTGTTGTGTTCCCTTGATGCGTGGTGATGAGGTAGAGGGGGTTATCGCACTGACCAATAAAGTGCGTACAAACGATGACGGCGTACGTGTGCTTGATCAGATTGGACGTTTTACGGAGGAAGATTTAAGCCTGTGTCAGGGTCTTGCAGATCAGGCAGCGGTGAATCTGCACAAGAGCCGGCTCTATAATAAATCAATCACTGATCAAATGACCGGGCTTTATAACACCCGTCATTTTGAAGATACACTGTTGTCCATGCTGGATGACGCGAATCGGACTGAAAAACCGTTATGTCTTGCCGTCTCAGATATCGATCACTTTAAAAAGTTTAATGACGCGCATGGTCATAAGGCGGGTGACGCGGTTTTAAAAACGGTAGCACGTGTGATGCAAAGTTGTATTCGCCCTGGATCAGGTGATCAGGTATTTCGTTACGGAGGTGAGGAGTTCTGTATGCTTTTGCCTGATACCGAGCCTGAAGAAGCTGCTGAACAAATGGAGCTGTATCGAAAACGAATTGAATCTCATGTGGTGAATCACGATGGCAAAGATATGTCAGTTACCGTGTCTATTGGAATTTCATGTACACCGAAAGATACCCGTGATGAAAAGAAGCTGTTCGAACGCGCTGATGAATGTTTGTATGTCGCTAAAGAGAATGGCCGTAATCAGGTTAATACGTTTTTTCAGGGGTTAAAATTACGTTACGGTGAGAAGGTGGATGTGACACTATTAAAGCAGTTGATTCAGGAACAGGATGCCGGTGTAGAGAAGGAGGTCAAATAGACAAGTGAATGAGGAATAACAGGGTAGCAACTTCCTGTTTTTTCTTTTTGTTTGTAGTTTCGTAGATACTGATGCAATGTCATTGGCGCAGCAATAGATTGAATGAAGCTTTTACACAGGACATGGAAGCTCTGTGCAGCAGATATAGAATGATTTCCCGATGATCATTAGTCAGGGGAAGTCAAGGTGACTGATTTTTGAGAGCCTTCACTAAAAGTGATTCACCAGATAATCTCTGATGGCACGTGCAGCAGTTATGCCGTTCGCAGAAGCATTCGGGTTGAGTGGTTCGGGGTCTGAGGCAAACTTAACCATCACAAATTCGTTTTTTGCATCCACATATATGTTTTGGCCATGGATGCCTATCGCCATATACCATTGCGCTTCGTCCTCGGGGCCAGGATGGCAGATGTACCATTTGTCGCGATAGCTCATAGTACGCCCGGGGATTTTTTCTGCAAAGTCCCCCTGACGCCATGCATCTTTATCACTGAGAGTGACCAGGTCTGCACACCAGCCTTCGGGCAGCACTGATCTGTTTTCTCTTATGCCATCGTTGGCTAATAATCTTCCAATACGGGCCAAATCCCGAAGGGTTGTACACACTCCGCCCGCAGCGCGTGGAGCCC
>CAZNOB010000122.1:0-11088 GCA_964574535.1 uncultured Granulosicoccaceae bacterium
ACTCAGCCCTTCGGGTGCCTGCGGCATTTTGAGAGTGATCGCGGGTAGATCAAGAGCAAACGCTTTGCGCTTTTCGTGCTTGCTGGGCGGCTATGCAGGTTGCCGAAAATATAAAAACACTGAAAATCAGACATTTATGCATTTGTTAGATGAAAGGCTAAATGGCCAACTTATCTTCGACGAATCCTTGATGCCGAAAGCGTTTTCGGGATAAGCTGTCGGAATCGCCGAAAGGGCTTTCGGTGCTGTGCTTCAGATGATTCCGGAGTTTGCATGAAACGAACAACGCTTAAAGATCTGGCTAAAGTGCTGGAGCTGACGGAGGGTACTGTCTCGCGCGCGCTGAACGGCTATTCCGATATCAGCGCTCGTACAGTTGAGCGGGTTGAAAACGCGGCTGTAGAACTGGGCTATAAGCCAAATCAAAACGCCCGTCGGCTGGCCACCGGTGTTGCCGAGGCGATAGCCTACGTGATCCCGCAAAATCATAGTTCGCTGGGCGAGCCTTTTGTTTCTCAATTGCTGCAGGGCATCGATGATTCACTGTCACGCCGGGGATGGGATTTGCTGGTCTCGCATGCACGTAGCGCTGAAGACGAGGCTGAAAAAATTCATCGCTTAATCAACTCGGGCCGCATTGGCGGGGTGGTACTTAGCAGACCCTTCAGAAACGATGCACGTATAAAACTGCTGCAAAAATCCCGATTTCCATTTGTAGTACACGGACGCTCTGCCAACTGCAGTACCTACGCCTGGTACGATATCGATAACGAGTTGGCTTTTTATACCGCTGTGAACCATCTGGTTGATCTTGGCCACCAGCGTATCGGTTTTGTTGGAGCGCCGTTGTATTACAACTTTGCTTACCAGCGACTGCAGGGTTATCGGAAAGCGTTGGAAGAAAATGCTATTAGCTACGAAGAATCTATTATCGCCATCACCGAGATGAATGACGATGCCGGTGAAAGTGCCGCCGCCAATTTAATTGATTCCGATAACCCTCCAACGGCTTTTGTCTGCACCTCGGACACTCAGGCTTTTGGTGTGCTGGCGGCGATCAGAGCGCGTGGTTTGAAAGCCGGGGTAGATATATCGGTTATGGGTTACGACGGTTTGAAAATCGGCCGCCACACCGATCCGCCATTAACCACGATGTCTCAGCCACTGGCGCAGTCCGGTCGTGAACTCGCTGATATGTTATTGGCCATCATCGATGGTGATGACCCCACTCAACACCAGGTTCTGAAACGCGCAGATCTGCTTCTGCGAAAATCGGATGGGCCGGTGCAGGCCTCCCAATACCATTCACATTAATCAAGGATTCACCTATGTATAAACGCAAATTGTTATCCGTCAGTGTCATTATGGCTGCACTGGCAATGCCGGTGAGCTATGCAGATACCATTAAATTCTGGACGATGGAAATCCAGCCGGATCGTATGGCGATACAGGAAAAGCTGGCTGCTGATTTTAAAGCGAGCAGCGGACACACCGTTGAAGTGATACCCGTGGAAGAAGCAGAAATTGCAACTCGCACCACGGCGGCTTTTGCCGCAGGTGAATTGCCTGATGTTCTGAACCACACGGTTCAACATCTGCTGCCTTTTGCTGAAGCCGGTATTCTGGATACCGCTGCGGCGACTGATGTAGTTGAAAAGCTGGGTGTCGATAGCTACGCAGAAGGCGCGGTTAACATGGCCAAGTCCAATGGCGAGATTGTCTCTGTACCCACCGATGGCTGGACACAGCTGGTGGTCTATCGCTCTGACCTGTTTGAAGAGAGCGGACTGGCTGCACCGAAAACATTTGCAGACATAGAAGCCGCGATCGCCAAGCTGCACAACCCGCCAGAAATGTACGGTTTTGTCGCTGCCACCAAAATTGACGAAACATACATGATGCAGTTGATTGAGCATATCTCGCTAGCGGCGGGTTACATGCCAGTGAATGCTGATGGCTCTATAAACGAAGATACGTCCAAACTTGAAGAAGTGCTGAAGTTCTATAAAGTCATTGCTGATGCTTCACCTGAGGGTGAATTGTTCTGGAAGCAATCTCGTGAGCAATATCTGGACGGCAAAGCGGCGATGATTATCTGGTCTCCTTCATTGCTTGATGAGCTGGGTGGTCTTCGTGATAGCGCGCCGGTCACTTACGCTGATGATCCGACTTCTAAAGAACTTGCCGAGAAGACTGGCTTTGTGACGGTATTTGCCGGGCCAGGTAATGAGGCGGGTGCTGCATATGCCGATGTGCGCTATTTAGGAATCACTGCAGATGCCAATGTTGATGTAGCATCAGAGTTCGTTGAATACGTTGTGTCTGCTGGTTATGGCGACTGGCTGAGTCAGGCCCCGGAAGGTAAATTTCCGGTCCGTCGGGGTGATGAAGCGGGCAGCACCAGTTTTGAACAGCTGTGGGCTACGCTGCCTGTAGGAGTTGATCGTAAAGCGCCTTTGGGAGATATCTATCCTAAGACCGTGATTGACGATATCGTAGCCGGTCTGTCTGTGGGTAACCGCTGGGGGGTTGAATCTGGTAATCTGGCGACCGCATCGAAACTTGTGAATGCACGGGTTATGTCACAAGTTATCCGTCAGTACATTGATGGTGACTTGTCACTGGAAGATGCTGCAAATGCCATTGTAGAAAAGCACAAGGCGCTCTAATATCCTGCAGGCTTTTTTAAGTTGACAGGATGTGTTGGGCAGGTGCTCTGTCCAACACTTTGCCTATAATTGGAACGGCGGGGTTTAGATAAATATTTGTGGTTAACAGCACGCCGCCAAAAGGTCGGGGACCGCTCAGTACCGGAGAAATGCGCCTGGCGTATTCGATGATCCTGCCAACCCTGCTGATCGTCCTGTCGATTGTACTGTTGCCGTTGCTGGCTAATTTCTGGATTAGTTTTAAACCGGTACAACTGGGTGACCTCCGGCCGCCGGCAGTGGTGGCAAATGAAAGACTTAGACCGACCCCGCAAGCTGCTGGCGATGCTTCGGAAATCAGTTACCGATTAAGAAATGCATCACAGCGCGGCAATGTTACGGCAGTTGTTATGCGCGATACCCTGCCCGAAGGGCTGGAGATCTCAGCGGATCTTGATGAGCGTTGTGTGCTGAATGGTTCGGTACTGGTTTGTCAGTTAGGTGATTACGAAGCGGGCCACCGCGAGACACTGAAAATACCGGTGACCGCCACGCAGGCGTTCATTAGTAATCCTGTCAAGCCGCGATCAAGTAAGCCGGTTATTGTGGGTGATTCTGAAAATATTTTAACCAATGGCGTATTGACGCTTGATAACTACCGGAAGATATTCTCGGCATCAGAGTTTTGGAGTGTATTAAGAGTCTCGTTGTATTACACGGTTTTTGGAACAATAGGCGCACTTCTATTTGGATTATTTGCAGCGCAGTTACTAAGCACCACTTTTCCTGGTCGCGGTATCTTGCGCGGTTTTTTTCTGTTTCCGTATGTAGCGCCGGTAATCGCTGTCGCGTTTGCCTGGGTCTTGTTGCTGGATGCAGGGCCGGGGGGGACCTTAAACGCTATTTTAGTAAAAACAGGCGCCACAGAGGGGCCGGTTAATTTTCTCGGGCAGCGCTCCACGCCAATCTCTATTTTTGGCCTGACATTTCAATTTCCGGTCGCGTTGACCACCGTGATCTCGTTTGAAGTATGGCGCTACTTCCCTCTATCGTTTTTGTTTATTCTGGCTCGAATGCAATCGATGTCCAGCGAAACCTATGAAGCGGCGGAAATGGATGGCGCAACACCGCTGCAGCAGTTCTGGTATATCTCATTGCCGCAGCTGGCAGGAATACTGGCAGTGCTTTTTTTGCTGCGTTTTATCTGGACGTTTAACAAGTTTGACGATATTTTTCTCCTCACCGGTGGTGCCGCTGGAACACGCACGCTGACAGTCGATGTCTATGAGCAAGCGTTTGCGGTATCAAACCTGGGGGCAGGAGCGGCGGTTGCGGTGGTGGTTTTTATTGTGTTGTTGTGCTCTGCCTTATTATTTTTTAAATATTCGCCGCAGGATGATGGTTGATGAAAATCGGTAACACGTTTTTTATCTCGCTGGTAATCGGCGCATTGTGGGCGGCTATCTACACAATTGTTTTTAGCGTCTTGTCGATGTTGATCACAGGTGAGACGCTCATACCTGATGTGGGTACTGCGCTGCTCAGCGGCGCAGCGGGTGCCGCCTGCTATGTATTGCTACCGGTATTGCGACGTCACTGGAGTTGGGTGGTCGTGACGGCTGCAATCGCACTTGTGCTTCAGCTGATACTTAGCCGAGGGTGGGGGGCTTCTACACCGGCGACAATGGTTACTGTTGCAACCTCTGTGGTGATTTATCTGGTCAGTGCCTTCAGCTGGCATAAATGTCTCGAGGGCATGGGGTCGGAAAGTCAGGCCAGGTATCAGTTGGAAGTAATCTTTATTCGGGTTTGCAAAGGGATCGGATTTGTATTTTTCACCATTGTAGTGGCGCTGCCATTTTACGTGATGCTGATGACCAGTCTTAAAAGTCAGCAGTCTCTGCTGGGCAATCCACTGGATTTATCAATTGATCTGTCTCAAAGCCCGACTAAATTATTTCGCAGTTATATTGAGCTGTTCAGTCAGTACCGATTTGGCACCTTTTTAATTAACTCTGCGGTGGTGTCGGTTTCCACCGTCATCATTACTCTGTTGTTTTCCATTCCCGGTGCTTATGCAGTATCACGCTTAAAGTTTCCGGGGCAGGCGGTGATGTCGCGATCGATATTACTGATATATATGGTGCCCGCGATTGTGTTGGTGATTCCCTTGTATGCAGTGTTTTCGCAGTTAGGGCTCAGAAATTCATTGCTCGGGCTGATCATTGTATATCCCGCAACCACGATTCCGGTGGCAGTCTATATGTTACAGGGGTACTTTCGCGGGTTGCCGTATGAACTTGAGGAAGCCGGTTTGATGGATGGTCTTACGCGCCTGGGCGTGATTATGAAGATCACTCTGCCGTTGTCATTGCCGGCTATTGCATCTGTTTCGCTGTATATATTTATGATTGCCTGGAACGAATTTCTGTTTGCATTCATGTTTTTAGATGATCCGGGAATCTTTACCCTGTCACGCGGAGTACAGGCACTTAATTCCTCTGAAATACCAAGGCAGCATTTAATGGCTGGTGCAGTTATCGCGACGCTGCCGGTGTTGGTTTTATTCCTGTGGTTTGAGCGGTTTCTGGTTGCAGGGCTGACTGCCGGAAGCGTGAAAGGATAGATATTTATGTCAATAGAACTTGATAATCAGGCAAAAGCAATTTTGCAAAAAAATGATCGCGGTGGATACACAATCCCCACAGCGCGTCTCTACCCTTATCAATGGAATTGGGATTCCGCTTTTGTGGCACTGGGCTTTTTAACGTTTGATCGCCAGCGTGCCTGGAAAGAGCTGGAGCTATTGCTGGAGGGACAGTGGGCTAACGGCATGATCCCCAGTATTATCTTTCGCAGCAATGATCCTGATTATTTTCCGGGTCCATCCGTGTGGCAAACGCAGAGCACGGTTTCACCGCCCCCTGCGAATCCGTCTACCGGTATTTCTCAACCTCCTGTTCTTGCCAGTATTGTGCTATCACTGGTTGAGTCAGGCGGCAAAGAAGATCTGGATCGAGCGGCCAAAGTTATTGATCAGGTGTTGTTGTCGCATCGTTGGTTTAGAACACAGCGTTCGTCTGGTATGGCCGATGTTGTATCCACCGTACATCCCTGGGAGACCGGACGTGATAATTGCCCCGATTGGGAAATTGGTTTGAATGCCATGTCAGTTGATCCGAATCTGGCTGCCTATGTTCGCAAGGATATAGAACACGCCAATCCGGATCAAAGACCGAGCAAAGAACAGTACGATAAATATGTATCTATTTTGCAGTATGGTCTTCGAGTAGGATGGGATCAAAAAGAATTGACTAATACGGGGCCGTTTTTGATGGCAGACCCCGGTATACATTTTATTTTGCTGCGGGCCAATAGAGATCTGTTAAAGGTCGCAAAGATGTTGAAGCTTGAAGCGCAAACGGCCGAGCTTGAACAATTGGTGGCGCACGGCATGGAGACCAGTGAATACTTCTGGAACGACTCGATCGGAGCTTTTACTGCACGCAATGTCAGGACGGGTGAATTCTCAAATGGATTCAGCAATGCCAGCGCGCTGTGTTTTTATGCGGACGCGGGTTCTGAATACCAGCGTAGTAGAACGATTGAACATATGACCCGCATCGCCGGTAAGGTTAAGTATCTGATGCCAAGCTGGGATCCGGACGCAGATAAGTATGATCCTCAGCGTTACTGGTGTGGGCCGGTATGGCCTCAAATGAATTATATAATTTCGACCGGGCTGGAAGAGCAGGGTTACGCAACGCTTGCCGATGCGATTCGCCGTGATATGGCATTACTCATCGAAAAGTCGGGTTTCTATGAGTGTTTTAATCCCGTCACCGGGGAAGGCTGTATTGGTATCGACTTCTCATGGACAGCCGCAATCTGGCTGGTATGGGCCTCACCAAGCCGTCAAAAGATGGCAGCTTAGGAATCCATAATGGGTGCAATCCGACTTGAAAAAGTAGAAAAATGGTTCGGCGATATCCAGGTGATCAAAGGCGTGGATATAGATATTCACGACGGTGAATTCGTGGTGTTTGTGGGTCCTTCCGGCTGCGGAAAATCGACACTGCTGCGAATGATAGCCGGCCTGGAAGACACCAGTCGCGGCACCATCTGGCTAGATGATAACGATGTCACTGCAGTGCCACCATCAGGTCGGAAGTTATCCATGGTCTTTCAGTCTTACGCACTTTACCCGCATATGTCGGTGGGTGAGAACATGGGCTTTGGTTTAAAAACTGCGGGTGCCGACAAGAAAGTTATTAAGGAAAAAGTTGATCAGGCAGCCGCTATCCTTGAGCTGGAGCCTTATCTGCAAAGGCGGCCCAGAGATCTGTCAGGCGGACAGCGCCAGCGGGTAGCTATTGGACGCGCCATTGTTCGGGAGCCCCGGGGTTTTTTGTTTGATGAGCCATTGTCGAATCTTGATGCAGCATTGCGAGTGCAGATGCGTTTTGAAATAGCCAGGCTGCACAGCACTCTTAAAACCACAATGATTTATGTTACCCACGATCAGGTAGAAGCGATGACGCTTGCTGATCGAATTGTTGTGCTTAAGGATGGGTTGGTGATGCAGGTTGGTACACCGGTTGAACTCTACGAAAAACCGATCAATCTGTTTGTGGCTGAATTTATTGGTAGTCCGAAGATGAATATACTGCCTTGTCGGTCGGCTGGTGGGCGGCTCGAACTCGAGGGTCAAAACGGTATTGCAGCGCCGGGTGCGAAAGCAGTGACGCGTCTGGGTATACGTCCGGAACATATTACCCCCTGCGCTATTGCTGATTCGCATTGCAGTGGTAACGTAGACTTTGCCGAGTATCTGGGGTCAGATACATTTTTATACGTAAATTGCGGTTCGCTGGGAATCCTCACGGTGCGTACTATCGGAGCGGTGGCTGATATTAAGGATACCGAGATCGGATTAAAATTTAATGAACAGTCTATGCATTTGTTTGATGATGCCGGGCAGGTTGTTAGCCCCGATTATTCATGAAATGATCGGATACGATAACCAAAGATCTAAAAGGGAGAGTGTTTAATGAAACGTTCTGAAGTGAATCGCATAATGGCTGAAGCGGATGCGTTTATTCGTTCGTTTGGGTTTGTATTGCCACCCTTCGCGTACTGGTCTCCCAATGAGATGGCTGAGCGACGCGCCGATATTGATGGAATAATCAATGCCCGCCTGGGGTGGGATATCACTGATTTTGGACAGGGCAGGTATGATGAACTTGGATTGTTTTTATTCACAGTTCGCAATGGCTCGCAGGACGATCTGGCTCGGGGTGGTGGCATGTGCTATGCGGAAAAAATAATGATATCGAAGGCGATGCAAATGTCCCCGATGCACCGCCACCTTATTAAGGCGGAAGATATTATTAACCGTGGAGGCGGGACGCTGGTGCTTGAGCTTTTTAACTCCGATGCGGATGGCAAGCCTGATGAAAATACTGACGTCACCGTAATGACTGACGGGGTGGCAAGGACACAGGCACCGGGAGCGCACCTAAAGCTCAACCCCGGTGAAAGTGTGACTCTGATGCCCGGTAACTGGCATGCGTTCTGGGGTGAGAATTCAGATGTGCTTATTGGTGAAGTATCTACCGTTAACGACGATCTTACAGATAATGTTTTTTTAGAGCCGATTGGCAGATTTTCAGAGATAGAGGAAGATGTAGAGCCCACTCATTTATTGGTATCAGACTATGACCGGGTATTTAGCACGTAGGTCAAAAAGCACACGAAAGTGACCAGTAGGCCCGACCTGTATCAGTGGATTCGCCACTGGACAGATATCTGTTTCAGGGAATCTGTTGCGATCTACCTTTCTTTGATTTAAATTTTAGTCCCCGCGATTATCGTGGTGTTGCAGGCGGCGGCCGGGGCCATTGCACTGCCGGGTGATGTGATGGCGCCGTTGATGAATATGATCGGTCTGCCCGCAGTTCTGAGTATCGATTGCAGTTGTCTTCTTGTCACTATCTACCTTGTGATTCTTTTTTGGTCACCACGCTTAAGGTGATACGCGCCGCTGGAATCGCAGTGCTTCTGCATCGTGTGATACATCCGTTACTGTTTTCATTCGGTGCTATAAAGTCCGCAGCAAATACTGTTATTGTAGGTTTTATTTTAGGTCTTACTTTCGGTGCGGGTTTATTTTTGTGTGAGATAGAAACTGGCAGGCTTGATCGCGCTATGCAGCACAGCTTGTAAGCTTTCCGGGTCTATGCCATGGCTTGATTGATGATACCCTGCTGGTGATGTTATTTGGTGTGCATATTAGTGGTGTATTGTGGGTGCGAATAATTTTCTCCTTGCGGCCGGTCGCTGTCTATGTGCAGTTTTTGCACGAGCGAACATTTGTCAGGAATACAGGCTGAAAATTGCATGGGGCAACTATGATGAAAACCGAAACACTTGAAACAATAATGACTGATTGGCGCCGTGATTTACATCGCCACCCGGAACTTGGTTTTAATGAACACCGCACTGCAGAAAAAGTGGCCAGCTTGTTGGAATCATTTGGCCTGGATGTGCATCGTGGTGTTGGGCAAACCGGTGTGGTCGGTGTGCTGCAGAAGGGTAATGGTACTGGTAGTATAGGGATACGTGCAGATATGGATGCACTGCCGATATCTGAAACTAATACCTTGAAATATAACTCTGTCAATGCCGGTGTGATGCATGCGTGTGGCCACGATGGTCATACCGCCATGCTGTTGGGTGCAGCTAAATATCTCTCGGAGTCCGGAGACTTTAACGGCAGAGTGGTGTTTATTTTTCAACCCAATGAAGAGCACGGTCTGGGATCGCCGGCGATGATAGACGATGGGCTGTTTAGTCAGTATCCGGTCGACAATGTCTATGCGATGCACAATATACCGGGTATGCCCACAGGCAGTTTTGCAACCAGGGCCGGGCCGATCACGGCAAGTGAAAGTCTGTTCGAAATCACGATACAGGCGCGTGGCGGTCACGCAGCACTGCCGCATATGGGGGTTGATTCGATATTGGTGGGGTCTGAAATCGTGGGTGCGTTGCAAACCATCGTGTCTCGTAAGCTTGATCCCGGGCTTAACGGTGTGGTCTCTGTGACTGAATTTAGTACCGATGGTAAACGCAATGTATTGCCTGGCCGAGCAGTCTTAAGCGGCGATGCGCGCGCGTTGACGCCAGAGATCAATCAGACCATTGAACAGCGCATGCGACAAATTGTCGAAGGTATTTGCCTTGCCCATGATGTGACGGCTGAGGTTTCCTATGACACGATTTTCCCGGCCACCATCAATGCGCCTCATGCAGCGCGTGCAGCAGCCTCTGCAGGGTTGGCACTGGTAGGTTCGGAGCACATCAACGGCGACTGTGAGCCGAAGCTTTTTTCCGAAGATTTTGCCCATATGGCCAGTGCAGTACCTGGCTGTTACGTTTTGATGGGGAACGGAATTGACGGATCATATGCGCGACCCCTGCACAGCAGCGACTACAACTTTAATGACGAAGCCCTGACCATTGGATCTTCATACTGGGTAACACTGGTAGAGCAGGAGCTGGCTGCACGATAGCAATCAGAGTCAGCGGTACAAAAGTGGTTTTATGACGGTTATTCCGTTGTCGCCTCTGATTTCTATCTTGCCGACACGCAAAAACCTTTTTTCAGTTTATTCGCCTGAAATGGCCAATTCAAAATACACATCGTGATCATTACTGCGATAGAATTTGGCAAGCAGTCCATGCGGTAGAATTCTAGGTAGATAGAATATGCCAGGGCGAAGGCGGCTTAGGATCATTAGCGGCGCACGTTTATTCGTACGCTACGATGTTGATCGTAAAGCACGTCGTGAGGGCGCATTCGCAGCCACAGAGAACTCTGGTGCGCGGGCTCCCGGGAAACTCAAACAGCGTTCTCTGCCTATTGCAGCTCGGCAGAGGATTCAATAACCGGACTATCTCTTGAGATGACACGTTTTTCTGCATGGAGTGTTTTCCGCAATGGTCTGAAAGGCCAGAGTGGCTGGGATCGCCAATGGCGTGACCCGGAACCCAAACCTGACTACGATGTTGTGATTGTCGGTGGAGGCCTGCATGGTTTGGCGACTGCCTATTATCTGGCTAAAAATCATGGTCAGAAAAGAATTGCTGTGGTGGAGAAGGGCTGGATTGGTGGCGGTAATGCAGGTCGCAACACAACCATTGTGCGGTCGAATTATTACTTACCCGGTAACCGCCAGTTTTACGAGCATTCTCTGAAGCTCTGGGAAGATCTGAGTCACGACCTAAACTACAATGTGATGTTCAGTCAGCGATCGCATATATCATTGCTGCATAGTCCGGCCGCGATGGACGGTGCCGCAAGGCGCTATAACACTATGCGTTTGACCGGTACCCAAGATGCCGAGATCTGGAATCTTGATACGCTGAAAGCCAATGT
>CAZNOB010000122.1:11188-16070 GCA_964574535.1 uncultured Granulosicoccaceae bacterium
TTTTCAACACTGCCTATTGAATCGCACAAGCTGCAGGCGTTTGTCAGTGAGCCCTTAAAGCCGTTGCTTGATCAGGTGGTGGTATTTGGAGTTGGCGGTGCGCACTTTTATATATCGCAATCTGACAAAGGCGGAATGGTATTTGGCGGCGATCTTGACTGGTATAAGTCTTATGCTCAACGCGGCAATCTGCCGATTGTGCAGGATGTAGCTGAGTGTGCAATTTCAATTCTGCCTTGCCTTGGTCGTGTACGCTTACTGCGACACTGGTCAGGTGTGATGGATATGTCGATGGACGGTTCACCGTTTATCTGTAAAACCCCGCTGAGTAATTTATACCTTAACGCTGGCTGGAACTATGGTGGTTTTAAAGCCAGTCCGGCGTCTGGTTGGTACTTTGCTGACTTAATTGCCAATGACCGACCACATGATGTTATCGCCAACCATAGCCTCGATCGCTTCGAACGCGGCATCAATATTGATGAACGTGGCGCCGGGCCTGACCCGAAGTTGCACGGATAGGAGCCCGCATATGATTCGAATTAACTGCCCTTTTTGTGGTGAGCGTGATCACAGTGAGTTTACATACGGGGGGGATGGCAGTGTGGTCTACCCTGAACTTGACGCACCCGCAGAGCAATGGCTTGAAGCGGTCTTTCAGCGTGAGAACATTCGTGGTGTGCAAACCGAAAGCTGGCATCATGTCAGTGGCTGCAGACAATGGTTGTTAGTGGAAAGAGACACCATGACGCATGAGATACACAGCGTTAGATTAGCCCACGAAGGAGTTGCCCAGGTGATCGAGGGTGGCAAATGACCAGTCACGCAAAGCGATTGTCACAAGGTGGTTTGATTGATCGCAGCAAGCCGATCAATTTCCGATGGGATAACGGTAAAGTCTCTGGATACCAGGGTGACACACTAGCCTCTGCATTGATGGCCAGTGGTGAGTCAATACTGGGACGGAGCTTTAAGTATCATCGGCCACGCGGAGTGATGTCGGCCGGGGTTGAAGAATCAGGGGCGTTGGTGACTGTTGGTGTCAGTCATCGCCGAGACCCGAATGTTAAAGCGACCACACAGGAAATCTATAATGGCCTGGCGGCGTTTGGGCAGAATGCATGGCCTAGTGTGCGACGTGATTTAGGAGCAGTGAATGGATTGTTCAGTCGTTTCTTTGCCGCAGGGTTTTACTATAAGACCTTTATGGGTATTCCGCCAATGGAGTGGGGCAAGAAAGGCACGGGCATCTGGATGCAGTATGAAAAGCTGATTCGTCGTGCTGCCGGTATGGGTAAGGCATCGCGACTGGCGGATCCTGACTCTTACGAACACGGCCATCTTTTTTGTGATGTGCTGGTAGTCGGGTCAGGCCCGGCAGGATTGGCGGCGGCAGTGAGTTGCGCCAAAGCCGGCCTTGACGTGATAGTGGTTGAGCAAGACTTTGAAGCGGGTGGAGACTATCTAAATCAGAGCAGTACGGATGCGGCAACTAAACGTACGCAAGCGATTGAAGCGCTGAAATCTGCCGGTGCCAGAGTGATGACTCGCACCACCGCTTTTGGATTATATGATTATGGCGTGGCAGGTTTACTGGAACGGGTGACCGATCATATTGGCGATCCGGATCCGCATCTTCCACGGCAGCGTTTCATCACGCTGCGTGCAAAGCACACGATTATTGCCACCGGCGCTCTGGAGCGGCATATCGCTTTCGGTAATAACGATGTGCCTGGGGTCATGACAGCTCATGCAGCCAATGCCTACCTGAATCGTTTTGCGGTATTACCTGGTCAGAACATCAGAGTCGCCACCAACAATGATTCGGCATACGGGGTCGCGCTGAATCTGGCTAAGGCCGGAGCAGATGTCAAAGTGATGGACGCAAGAACAGACATTCCTGATTCAGTTTCCGGGTTACTGGATACGAAGGGAGTAGAGCTCTATACCGGGGTCTCTGTGTTAGAGGCTAAGGGATCAAGAGCAGTTAGCGGTTTTCAAAGCGCTAAAGCAGCGGGTGACGGCTGGCAGGTCGGGGATCATCACAACTGCGATCTCTTACTGGTGTCCGGTGGTTGGTCGCCTGTCGTCAACCTGTTATCTCATCGTGGTGTGAGACCCGGATGGGACGCAGACAATTGCTGTTTTGTACCTTCGCCAACTACAGAGGCCATTCAGGTGGCAGGTTCTGCACTGGGCGTTTGGGGAACCGGGGATTGTGAAGACTCTGGTCGCGCAGCGGCTACGGCGGCAATTGAATCAATAAAAACCGGTACAATCTCTTTCGCAAATGGTCCTGCTGCAGGTGGCTGGGAGACGCCGATAAAGCCACTGTACGAAGTCAGGGTTGAAGGACAGTCGCAAAAAAGTTTTATTGATCCTCAGCATGATGTGACGGCCGATGATGTTCGTCTGGCGCATCAGGAAGGGTTTGTCAGTGTTGAGCATCTGAAGCGTTATACCACACTGGGGATGGCCACTGATCAGGGCAAGATGGGTAACATCATTGGTATGGCGTTGATGGCAGAGGCGCTTGGTAAAGAAATTCCCGAGGTGGGAACCACAACGTTCCGACCTCCGTATACACCGATAAGCCTGGGTGCTCTGACAGGCCGTGGATCTGGTGCACACTTTAAACCTCTGCGCCGTACGCCGCTGCATGAATGGAATCTTGAGAATGGTGCAACCATGGTTGATGCAGGCTTATGGCAACGCCCGTGGTATTTTGCACGTGAAGGAGAAACCATCACCGAGGCATATATTCGAGAGGCCACTACCACACGAGAAACCGTCGGGCTGTGTGATGTCACTTCACTGGGTAAAATCGCAATTCAGGGACCCGATGCGACGGAGTTTATTAATCGGGTCTATAGCAATGCTTTCGCCAAACTGCCGATTGGCAAAGCACGTTACGGCATCATGCTGCGTGACGATGGAATAGTGATGGACGACGGCACTACGTGGCGTTTCTCGGAAACGGACTACTTCATGACCACCACTACAGCGCATGCCGCCAAGGTGATGGTTTGGTTGGAAGAACTGTTGCAAACCCGATGGTCGAATTTAAGAGTGCATGTGACATCAGTGTCTGAACAATGGGCCGGCGTGGCAGTAGCGGGGCCGGAGTCCCGCGCTACATTGCAGGCTTGCCTGGCTGACGCCACTGTGATCACTAATGAAGCACTACCTTTTATGGGAGTGTTGGAAACCACGCTAAAAAATGGTGTGCCGTGTCGAATAGCGCGGATAAGTTTCTCGGGCGAAATGGCTTATGAAGTTTATGTTGAATCAGATTATGCCAATAGCCTGATGGATCTGCTGCATGCACACGCCCTCGATGCAAATGGTTGTTTGTATGGTACGGAAGCATTGGGTGCGCTGCGTATTGAAAAGGGCCATGTGACGGGTGTCGAGCTGGATGGCCGCACCACTATTGATGATGCAGGTCTGGGAAAAATGGCTTCAGAGACAAAATCCTATATCGGCAGTGCCTTGCGTAAACGACCAGAGATGATGAAGGAAGATCGACCGCGTCTGGTTGGAATTTTTCCTAAAGATCGCAGTGAAAAGTTTAAAGCCGGGTCTATTCTTTGCGCTGAAGATAAAGTCGAAGGACATGGTGAAGGCTGGATTACTGCGGTAACACACTCTCCGGCTCTGGGGCACTGGATCGGGTTGGGTTATATTTCGGGTGGCTCTGCTTCGTGGAGCGGCAAAACCGTCGTGGCGGCTGATCCGGTTCGGACCGGTAATGTCGAAGTAGAAATCGTCTCACCCCACATGGTTGATCCAACCGGAGAACGCATGCATGGCTGATATCACGGTAGCAAGAGTGTCTGCACTGGCAGGCTACTATAATCCAGGGCAGTATGGTGCTGTTGAAAGCGGTGTGGTGATCAGAGAAGTGTCTGATTTGAACTTGTGGCAACTGGCTGCGTGGCCGGAAACGCTGTCTGCTGCTGCAGAGAATTTAGCAACTGCCAGTGGGGTTGGTTCTGTGCCCGGGTTCGGTTGTGCCACGGGGACTGAATCCCTTGCATTGCTGCGTATCGAGCCGTTGAAGTTTTGGGTCTATGGTGTCAGTGCTTCCAGTAATGGTTCTGATGAGTCAGTCGTGCTTGATCTGTCTCATTCGCGAACCCAGCTGCGAATCACTGGCGAGTATGCAACCACCTTGCTCAATGGTTATTTGCCCGTCGATCTTCGCGATGCTGCATTTCCGGTAAATAGTGTTGCTTCAACTGCATTCCACCATGTTGGCGTTACGCTGTGGCGTTCCCCGGCGGGCTATGAGCTGTTTATGCCGCGAGGCTTTGCACTCTCCCTTTGGGAGTTGCTGCAAGAGAGTGCGCTTCAGTACGGCCTGGTGATTGAATAGATAAAAATTACAGCCCGACTCGTTTTGGCTGCATTGTCTGGCGCAGCCTTTCGGTCCGCAGATAGACTGATTCTTTAGGCTATAGTCAGGTAGCAACCAAGTGACTGGCTAAATTACAGCTGGCCAACTGAAAAGTTGTCCTGTAGTTCATCAACTTCAAGCGACTACCTGCAGTTCCTTTGTTTCGCGAACTCAATTCCTTCCGCCACAAACCAAAAGCCCTGGTTACGGCTCAGAGCATTTAACGCCCTGACAATTGGTGTATCAGGTGGCTTTGACTTCTGAATCACTTAAAGTATAGTTAATATATAAATAATATAGATATATTGCATTTATGGACAGCTTTGATCGCTCTTTGCCAATGACTCTTAACAGGGCGCTTGATGCTGTGATGCCCCCGTATCGTGAGCTATTTTCACGTTACGGTTTAACCGAGCAGCAATGGCGTATCCTGAGGGTGCTCTGGACCAACGACGAAATCACTTCTGTTGATCTGTCTAACAA
>CAZNOB010000123.1:0-6888 GCA_964574535.1 uncultured Granulosicoccaceae bacterium
TTTTTCCAAAAGCCTGGCGTATACAGCCTCTAGTTGTTGTTGCGTAATATCCCAGGAATAGCGCTCTTCAAACTGTTTTAAATTAGCGGCTGCGGTCTCCGCGCGCAAGTCCTTATTCTGAGCTAGCTTAAGCAAAATACGACTTAAATCTTCATTCGATTTAGCCAATTCTGTATTAAGAGGCATAAACTCGCGGTTATTTAGGCTATCGAAGGCGACTACTGGCAAGCCCGCTGCTAGATAATTTAGCATTTTGCCACTGCCTTCACCTGCATCGGAATATTTTGGATCTATTGCTATGCTTGCCATGCTTAGATAGCTGGGTAGTTCTTTAAAATCAATTTGTCCGGTCAGTGTGCAGTGCGCGCTGAGATTGTGCTCGTCCAAAAAAGAGCTTAGATTTTCAGTTGGGTAGCCAATAATCAAAAAGTGCAGTTCAGTGTTCTGTTTCAAGCAATCCCAAATAACATGCTTAAGCTCATTTAAGCCTTTAGAATTCAACAGGGCACCTGAATACACAACTATTGTTTTAAGCGGAACGTTATTTCGAGAATCGATTTGATAATGATCTAAAAGCTCTTTGATTGTTTGCTCTGCTATTTTTGGAAGAGGGTCGGCTCCGTCCTGGCTTAGAGATACTTTGCCTGCATTAATACCAAACTCATTAACAACTTTTTCTACAGTGTGGCTATTTGAGCAAACAATGTGGGTGGCCCACCACATTAAAAATTTCTCCAATTGAGTCACTGGCCATTTAAGATAGGGTCGTTTTTTGAATGTGCCATGGGTTTCTAACTCGCCCGCTAAGCTGCCTTGGAGATCAGCAATCAATGGTGTGCGGCGCCAAAAGAACAAAACTTTAACGATCAGGCCAATGAGTAATCCTTCATGTAAGTGTGCATGAAGTGAGATCGGTTTCAGCTTTCGATATTGCCGAAATACTAGCCATAAGAGCCGCCAATCGGCTAGTAGTTTGTATTTGCTGGGGCCCGCTGCTGTTTGGGTATAAGCGGGAATTGTTTTAATGCGTTCGGTTGTCACATTGGCAACGTCGCGGCCGTGATGGTAAGTACATACTGTATTGGCATAGCCCGCTTTGCCAAGGCAACGAACCTCACCTTCTATACGTATATGGCAACCTCTATCAGAAAAGAAAGGGGTAGGCGCTATGTGCAAAATAGTTTTTAGATTAGTAGTCACTGTTTAGTGTCTATGTGCACTCAGTGCTGCCTGAGTGTTGGTTAGTTTTTGCTGCACCGTCTGTAGCTGTTTTTCATACTCTTGATTAGACCACTCGAGACACTCTCGCATAAGTTGCGCGACTTTTTCAACTTCTTGCTGTTGTATACCAAATAGCCCGAGTGACGTGCGATTGAACAAAACATCATTAAGTGACACGGCTTGCTCTTTTTCTATTGCCCACACTACTTGCCCCATTATATCCTTTGCTCGATCGCTGATAGTCTTTAACAGAGCTGGCTCTTTGTTCAGACGTTGCATAAACTGATCTAGTTGGCTGCCATATTGCTCAATCAAATGCAGTGTAGTTTCCTCAGGCAATTGATTTGCGTATTGCGCTATTTTTTCACTACTGAATGTACTTAAGCTGGTGTAATCGCTGCCTAATAATTTACAGCGTTGAATTTGATTGGCCCTTGTGCCTGACAAAGGCAGTTTTTTATTCACTACCTTCATGGTCAGTTCTGAGAGCTTGCGTCCCGTGGTGTATTTTGCACCTAATGCTGTAATTAATCCTTTCACATCGTTGGCATTTTCATGATCAATGATTTGATACTCGCCTGACCCTTGATACACAGTACTGTTTATATTATCTGTATTTAAGGGATACAAACCGCTATAGCCCGAAATCAAGTCTTCGTTTTTTAGCCGGGCATTTGGTAAACCGTGGTTAACTGCGTCTAATAACTGTGTGACATGACTGGCTGTAATGTTTAAATTTTGCTCAGGTGTTTTAGTTTCATCATAGCTGGTGCCAATTAGCGAATACCCTCGCCATGGTATAATAAAAATATGCCGACCACCGCGATCCACTTTAGCGTCGCTTTGATGTTTGGTAGTTAAGGCAATTGCTTGCTGACTGATTTGTCGAGTCACAATATGCGAGCCTACCGCAAAGCCACTAATGCTGGGTGCATGCTTAGCTTTCGGTAGAGTAGAGTTAAGTTCATCAATCCACGGCCCCGCTGCATTGATTACCAGTTTGCTGTGGATATTGAAACTTTCCCGGGTGAGTTCATCCTGGGCTTTTAGGCCGCTAATAATGCCGTCGGTCTTTTGAAAGTCGGTGGCACTAACATAATTATGTATCTGTGCACCATGATTGCGAGCGGTCTGTAATATAGCTAAAACCATACGCTCGCTATCGAACATGTGACGCTCGTAAAAAACCACTGCACCCGTATTTGATTTATCCTGGGTTCCAATTAACTTGCTTAGATTACTGGCAGAGATAGAATATGTTTTAGGGATCTGTTGTTCTGGTGAGTCAATTATTCGATTCTGACCAATGCACAACAATTGATAGGCCAGCATACCGCAGTTTAAGAAAAATTTACTGCGTGGAAAATCTTTAAACGTGGGCACCACAAATGGTACTGGCGTGGATAGATGTGGAGCCGCGTAGATATATTCAGCGCGTTCAAATGCGGACTCACGTACTTTGCCAAATTGCATCTTTTGTAGATAGCGAATGCCGCCATGCAGTAGTTTGGAAGACGAAGATGATGTTTGCGATGCGTAGTCGTTTTTTTCGATCAGGGCGGTGCTATAGCCCTGTTGGACGCAATGTAACGCCAGCCAGGCACCACTGATGCCGCCACCGATGATGACCACATCAAACTGCTGGTTTTTTAAGTCATTTAAATTGCGTTTAGAGGTGACCATTGGCCTTATACCATTCTATGGTTTGTGCGACTCCTTGTTCGGTACTAACTTTGGGTGCGTAACCAATCAGATCACGCGCTTTTTTATTATCAAAGGCGCGTGATTTAACAAAAAACTCAACGCGGCGCGTATGTAAGGGTGGGTCTATACCCAGCGGCTTACAGATTGCTTCACAAAGTTTTGCGGCTAACATCAGAGGGCCAATAGGCGGTGCAAGCCTGGGTGCGTTTACATCTAATTTGTCGGCGATAATAGCGGTTAATTCTTTCAGGGTGCCGTATTCGTTTGAGCACAATATGAATCGTTGGTTAACCGCGTTGGCGTGTTCGCCGCATAATATAATACCGTCAGTTAAATCATCAATATAGGACAGGTGGTATAGATTTTTGCCGCCCCCAAACAACGGGAAGAACCCACGTTTTACTTGTTTGAACATTTTTAATAGCCGCATATCACCTGGGCCATAGATGGCCCCAGGTCTGAATATACTGCCAACCAGACCCTCGTTCATGGCGTTGGCAAATAGCTCCTCGCCAGCCAGCTTGGTACGTTGGTAAATATCCCCCGGATTAAAAGGCGACTCTTCATTGGAGGGTATTTCTTCGATATCCCCATGCACGCCTATGGTTGAGCAATGCACCGTGCGTCCCACATTGTGTTCGCGCGCAGCATCAATCACATGTTGTACACCATGTATGTTGACTGCCTCATAGTACTTGTCGGGATGTCCGGCAGTACGGTATACCGCAGCAATATGATAAATGATGTCCACACCCTCAGCGGCCGCGATTACAGCTGCTTTATCAGTGATATCACCATAAGCCAGGCTCACACCTATAGCTTCAAGGTTGCGGGTATTGGAGGACTCTCTTACCAGAGCGACCACCTGATTGCCTTGTTCAGCCAGCTTTTTGGCTAATGCTCCGCCAGTAAACCCTGTAGCACCGGTTACCAGAACGCGTTTTTGTGTATTATTCATGAAAATTACTGTTAAATGACACTATAGAAGCATTCACTTCTTTTTGTTTCATGCCTGGCTCAAAAGCACCGGCCTGGATCAAGAAGTCGTTGATCACACGGTGAAAAATAGTTCCGTTGAAGTGGCCAGCACAAGCGTAGTTAAGGAAGTTTTTGTCAGATTCAGGAGCTTTTTCAGCAGTCCGGCTAATTACAATATCGCCTTTATTTGTTTTTAGTGTGACCATGGTATTTTTATCGGTAGAGGTTTCACCTTCAGCAAAGGCAGTTGATATAGCTGGGCTGGTAATGCTTGAACAGACAGCCAGATTGGCGGATTTAATAAACCTAAGTTTTTAGAGAATTTATGTGCATAAATTTTGAGTACTCATTTTAGTACTTTGAAGGTATAGATTACTAGTTTGTTCAGTCATTAGTGTGACTGACAGTTTCCAAAAATGGATATTCTCAGCCAAAACAGTGTCAAGAACTATTTTCTATTTCTTGATACCATTTCGATACTGAATGGATACAATAAATGAAAGTGCAAAACAACAGGCCGCAGCATCTATAAAATCCCCAAAATCTATCGAAAGTCGTCGAATGGTTATGTAGCCAGTAATCCAGTAAAAATGACGGCCGATCAACCCGCTGGTAAATTTCCATCAGCGCAGCCCATTTTCAAGTGATCGGAAGCAGGCACTGACCTTGGTGCGCATCGAACACAAGAATCCTCTATGGCAACTTGCAATGGCAAAAGCCTTGGTTTATCAGAAATGTTAAATAGTAGATTGAGCAACGCATGACATCCAGAAAAATAATCGTAACAGGTGGTGCAGGTTTTATTGGATCTGCACTCGTTCGCCACCTCATTTTGAACGAAAATGCAAATGTCACAGTCGTCGATAAGATGACCTATGCCGCAAATCGCGCAAACCTTTTACCGGTTGAAAAAACAGGCAGGATGACGCTCATAGAAGCCGATATCTGCGATCAGGCAAAAATGACCGACCTGATAGAAGCAACCGCGCCGGAGCAAATCATACATCTGGCAGCGGAAAGTCATGTCGACCGATCAATAACCGGCCCCCGCGATTTTATCGAAACCAATATAACGGGCACTTACTGCATGCTTGAGGCCGCTCGCGGCTATTGGCAAAATCTGGGCTCAGACATGCAGGTGAAATTCCGCTTCCTGCATGTATCCACCGATGAAGTATACGGGTCACTTGGCCAGGATGGCCTGTTCAAGGAAACAACCCCATACGACCCTTCTTCACCTTATTCTGCTTCAAAAGCAGCATCCGACCATTTAGCAACCGCCTGGTTTCGCACCTATGGCTTGCCTGTCTTGATTTCCAATTGCTCGAATAATTACGGACCCTATCATTTTCCAGAAAAGCTCATACCGCTCGTCATACTCAACGCGCTTGAAGGGGAAAAACTCCCTGTCTATGGCAAAGGCGATAATGTCAGGGACTGGCTCTATGTCGAAGATCATGCACGCGCGCTGTCCCTAATCGCTACCAAGGGGCGGCCCGGCGAGACCTATAATGTCGGCGGGCGAAATGAACGCACAAATCTCCAGGTCGTTCATGCGATATGTGACGAGTTAGATAAAATTATCCCCGGTGATGCACCGCGCCGCAACCTCATCGAGTTTGTCACTGATCGTCCCGGCCATGATCACCGATATGCAATCGATGCGAGCAAGCTCGAAACTGAACTTGGCTGGCAGGCAGAAGAGAATTTCGATACCGGCTTGCGAGCGACCATCCAGTGGTATCTGGACAATCCAGATTGGTGGGGACCATTGCGAAAATCAGTTTATTCTGGTGAACGGCTTGGGCTAAAGTCCTGATCTGCCTGAAAGAGACCGGCGCATGCCTGTCCCCTGCATTCTAGTTGCTATTACCTCATTAACTCGGAAGGTTAGTTTCATGAAAGGCATCATTCTCGCCGGCGGCAAAGGGACGCGCTTGCACCCAATTACGCGCGGTGTCTCAAAACAGCTATTGCCTGTATATGATAAGCCCATGGTGTTTCACCCAATCACGACGCTGATGCTGGCGGGCATCAACGAGATTCTGATTATCTCAACACCAGAGGCGTTGCCGTTATATCGCACCCTGCTGGGTGATGGCGCAAAGTGGGGCATGCAAATCGAATATGCCGAACAGCCCGAAGCGCGCGGCCTTGCCGAAGCCTTTATCATCGGCGCCGATTTCGTTGGCAATGAAACCAGTGCGCTAGCACTGGGGGACAATATGTTTTATGGAGCGGGTCTGGGCGGTGAGCTGGAAAAAGCTGGCCAGATCAATTCTGGCGCGCAGGTCTTTGCAAGTCTTGTCGACAATCCATCGTCATTTGGCGTTGTCGAAATAGACCAGGAAGGAAACGCCATTTCAATCGAAGAAAAACCTGAAAAACCGAAAAGTCGTTGGGCCGTGACAGGCCTTTATTTCTACGATGCCGAGGTCGTAGACATCGCAAAGAACGTCCAACCTTCCGCCCGCGGCGAACTTGAGATCACGTCCGTTAATGAGGCCTACCTGAACCGTGGCACGCTCAGCGTCCATCAACTCGCGCGCGGAACAGCCTGGCTTGATGCGGGGACATTTGACGGCCTCTTGCAAGCATCCCAATTTGTGCAGACGATTGAGAAACGTCAGGGTTTCAAAATCGCCTGCCCGGAAGAAGTTGCCTGGAGGAAGGGCTTCATAAACGCTGCAGAGCTTGAAATGCTTGCCGCAGAGTATCGCAATGAGTACGGAACATATTTGAAAAATCTTCTTCTGGCCGTTTAGCCCGGACGCGATGCTGCCTGCAACAGGGGCATAAAACATGGCCGCTGACTGCTGTAGCTGTTGATATTAGATCAGCAATACTCAATAAATTTGCAATTTAATTGATCGGGTATATTAAAATCAAAAAGTTTTGATATTGTTTTCACAGTCGACGTAATTTTCTATAGGTCAATTTACCTGTATTTAGTTGTTGCACTAATGGTTGTCCATTTTGGTTTTT
>CAZNOB010000123.1:6988-16065 GCA_964574535.1 uncultured Granulosicoccaceae bacterium
ATTTTGGTTTTTGCGAGTAGTGATTAATTAGTGTTGCAAATCGGTCTCTATTGACGGTCTTCTTATCGTCAGAGAGGTGTGGGACAGGTTTGGACTTCCTTTTCAAAGTGCGAACCTGAACACGGTTAAAAGCGAACCTGGAATAAAGATCTCGGTATGATTGGCCGGCACTCGGCAATCTTCGAGAGGTTATATGCCTCATCGATAGATTGCTTCAATCATTTGTTTTTTTAACACCCGCAAAAATATATCAAGCTCAAGGCACATTACTTGAAATTACAAATCCCTGCTTTTCTGTCGAAAGGACTAAATTCAGCGCTGGTTGCTGCATGTTTATGCAGCACTATTGCGCCTTTTTATCTTTCGTATGCCGACGATGTATATCTGATTATCGGTCAGTCGAACGCGGCAGGAAGAGGGGCTTTACCCACTGAACTGGTACCACTTGATGGCGTAGAGGTTTTCAATGATGACAATGATTTTATACCGGCTACACCAAACCTGAATCAGTATTCCACGATCAGGAAGGACAGGGATGGATACAATTTAGGTTATACGTTCGGCGCTTCAATGCATCACATCTCTCGCAACGATATCAAGTTGGTGGTCAATGCAAGAGGCCAGACTGGTATCAGTGAATGGACGGAAGATGATTCAGCAGGCTATTTTAAAGAGGCTGTGGATCGAGTGAAAGATGCCTTGCGCACTCCAGGCACCGACCTGGCAGGGATATTATGGCACCAGGGAGAAGCGAATCGAGGCAGCTCCAGTTATCCTGTTAGATTGGCCAGAATAATTGAAGACTTCAGGGACGCTTTTGACGACCCTGACCTGCCTTTTGTTGCGGGCCAGCTTAGCCAGCTTCGAGATGACAATGAAGATTTCAATTCAAATCTGCTCACGCTGCCGTCTGAATCCCGCAACACTGGTGTGGTCACTTCAGAGAACCTGACGACAGATGGCGACGACTCACATTTTTCAACGGATGCGCTCAGGGAGCTTGGCGACAGATATGCACTGGAAATGCTAAGCGTTCAAGGTAATCCTGCATCTCGCAATGACCTTCCAGACCATGATTTTCAGGAGATCGCGGATACTTTCACTCCAGACGTCAATGCTACTTACTACATCAAGTCTTTAAAGGGGAATTTGCTCGCAGCGGACGCGAATGATAACGATGTCTGGGCTGCTGAAGATAACGTCACTGGCAGTTCAGTCGAGTGGAAGTTTGTGCCACACGAAGACACCGCTCACTATCATATCGACCTGGCTGCCGGTGGCACCAGACCGCGGTTGTATACAAAAAATGAAGAGAACGCTCTGTTGACCAAAGATAGATTTTCCGGATCTAACACCTACTGGTCCATGCAAGAGAAAGCGCCCGGATCAGATACCTACCATATAACCGCAGTAGATGAAGGTAATGAAAAATTTAAAAGACTCTATCTCAGCCCTAGTGCCAGAGAGGCGAGCATGACCAACACATCCAAAACAGGTACCTGGACAACCTTTGAGATCATTAAGAAATAAATCCAGTGAGATGCCGTTGGTATTGTGTCAGGTGATTACCGAAGTACAAATGAACCATCAGGCTGTTCTATCCACTGCGGTTTAGAGATTCTGTCGACATTAGAGTCGATAGCTAATGAGCGTGTGTTTATGTCTGCAAACCGTCCTGACCTGCGCTGGTTGCTCAAGTCCGGCAATTCACTCAAATCCAGCCGACCTGATTGCTGGCGTTGATGCAGTTGCTGGTAGCTGTCCTGACTCACCAGGCTGGCATCCTCTGCGTCGCGTAAAATCACCGGATGTAAAAAAATCATCAGGTTCTTTTTGCTTTTCAGTTCGCTCTTATATCTGAACAACTTTCCAACCATCGGAATATCACCAAGCAGCGGTATTTTTTCCTCAATGTCGGTATATTGCTCATCAAGTAAGCCACCTAGTATCAGAGTTTGTCCGTTCTCTACCAATACCGTGGTAGACAAGGCACGCTTACTGGTGGTGATGTCAGATGCGCCAGTGATCGCTGTTGTATTTACATTGGAAACTTCCTGCTCCAGGTCTAACTTGATGGTGTTTCCGTGACTGATCTGGGGCTTTACTCTCAGCGTTAAACCAACATCAACACGTTCTATCGTCTGGAATGGATTGTCATTATCTGCTGATAGTTGTTGGCCAGTTACAAATGGCACATTAGAACCTACTACTATCTCAGCCGGCTCATTGTCGAGTGTAACGATGGTTGGCGTCGATAGTATGTTGTTGTCCGAATCTGAAGCAATAGCACGAAACAGCAGCCCAAAATCGACACCGCTACCAGACAGCTTTCCCAGTGCAAACGACAAACCATTGTCCAGCGCGGATACCACATTACCGTCTCCGGTCAAATCAATCGTACTGGCCAGATCACCGGTAGCACCGCCAAGATTTGAATACCCGACTGCACCCGTACTGCCAGACGCATCCAGCAGAAAATTGATACCCAGCTCCCGCATATTGTCTTCAGTTATTTCTGCAATTACGGCTCTAACCATTACCTGCGGCCGCCTGACATCAAGCTCGGATATGATATCCAGAATTCTTCGCATATCATCTGGCGGGGCTGTCACTACCAGAGAATTGGTATTCGGATCTGTCTGTATTATTACACTTTCACTTGTGCTCTGTGTTGGCGACACGGGCACCTGAAAATCGGATAACGGCTCATCTTCAGTGTATTCAATATCGTTTTGCTCTCGATCCTGCCCGGCCAGTCTCTCAGAAGGGTTCCGATAGTTTTTGTTCGTTTCTCCCGGGTCTGTCTCCGAGTTGAATGTACCTCGGAGAATAGTAGCCAGGTCATCTGCCTTGGCAAAACGAAGCGGTATCACTCTGGTGCCGCCACCCAGCGATCCCAAAGGCAAATCTAATTTCGCTATTAAGCTACGAACACGCTGCCGAACTGCCGGACTGCCACTAATCAACACACTATTAGATCTATCATCAGGGAAGATCTGCATTAAATCAGGACCATATGCCCCGGTAGCAGATATCTGCTGGAGCGGCGCCAGTGTCTGGGCGATGTCCGAGGCAGATGCATGTCTGATGGAAATCAGCTCTACTTCTTTTTGATCCGGTCGGTCAATCAAACGGATCATGTCCTCAAGTGAGGATATATTGGACGCTCGATCTGTAATAACCAAAGCATTTGCAGCCGGGAAAACCGCCAGCAACCCACCTTCATCCACCATCGGCTCCATGATGCGAATAAGATCACGTGCTGGAACGTGTTTAACAGCCACAATTTTTCTAACGAGCTGATCACCTGGCTCACTATTTTCACCTACAACAGGAATCGGGCTCTTGCTACCGTGGCTACTGGGCAATATTTTGATTATGTCTCCGACCGTAACTGCCGAGTACCCGTGTACCTGAAGCACTGATAGAAAGATACTGTACAGTTTTTCAGCATTAACCGGTTTGTTAGAAATCACTGTCACATCGCCACTCACTGACGGGTGAACAATAAAGTTCTTACCCGTCTTAAGTGAGACGGTTTCGATCAGGGACAGTATGCTGGAATCTCTGAGTGTGAGAGTGAACATAGCACCTGTTGCGCCCACCTCTGATGAATCAAGGCTATTACAGACAAGCAGCAATGAGATCGAAAGCCGCCGAAGGGTTCTGATTCCAACGACAGAACCAATGAAGTTCAATGTAGTATTTACTCACTATTAAGGGAACGCCATCACATTTCTGGATGACCAAAGGAATTTTGCCTGGGACTGTTTTCGGTTTGGCAAGGACAGCTGCTACACCACGTCTCTTATATGCATGGTGCATCAAATAGTTGTCATTGCAATTTATGTGCTTGGAAATCCAGGGTTCGCCTGAAGCTCAAGATGACGCCTTGGTGTCAAATAGTGTCGCTGAGGGGCTTTTTTGCATGCAGCAAGCGGTGCTTCGCGTATGTGATTGTTTATGTTGGCTTTAAGCCTGTTTGTCAGGATGAATCGGCGATAACCAGCGCCACCAAAGAACCCACCATTCTCTGGTTAGCACCAAAGTACTTGCCATGGTGCGTTCTTGCTACTGGATTCTTGCCGATAGCACTTACCACCTTTTATTTTTCAAGTTATCACGGAAATATAATAAAACTTCAAAATTTGAGTAACAGATGACGAAAATATCGTTTTCTATTTGGTACTCTTCGCCGCTCTTGAAATCGGCCGAAGACGCGCTGTTTGACACTTTCTTTATTCTTGTCGAATGCACTTACTCGGGAAATTTACAAAAACGACGGCATGTCACTTGAGTTGTGAGACCACAGCTAATTCAATGCTCTTGCAAATAGTTAAAAGTGTTGAAGGTACGCACACAGTGTGCTGTGACAAAATTTCTCTTCGAGATATGTTCGTCATTTGATGCATAAACCAGGCAAACGAATTTTCCGAATTGGACGATACTTTGGCGCTACAGAAAAATTGCAGTCCTGCTTTCATTTTTTCGAAGCATGTCAGCTTTTACTTTCTATTGCGCTTCTAACCCCATCGCTTTCAACTGTGATTGAAGCATTAAAACACTAATAATTATAAGGTATAGGAACATATCAGTATGTTTAAAAAAGTATTCGCAATAGTTTCACTTTCCGCTGCCTGCCTTTTTGCAGGACAGAGTGTTGCAGGTAACTCCTGGAGCAACGGTGTTGGTGGTGACTTTAATGTCCCACCTAAAGAGTACAATAAGAAATACCATGGCTACGGCAGTACGGGACAGACAATATATAATAAAATCGATTTACAAACCGGCGCACACATGTTTATCACCGGTGGGAAACTCTACGACAACCAGGGCAATGCGATTGGTACGGTTGAGAATAGCATTATCGGCGCGATCAACGAAGGCGCGGGCGGTAGAGACGGAGGAATTATCGCTGGTGCAATCACTAAATTAAAGATCAATGGCCGAAATCAAGAAGTGATTTACGCATGGTCTGTTAATATAAAAGAAGGCGGTAGAAAGTCCGGTTGGGTGAAGTCAAAATACTTCTCACCAAAAGGTGATATCAAAGATATTCTTAAAAAGAATAAAGCAACTCGATTAGACCTGATAGAAAGCAGCCTTAAAAAGGGCAGCTATGTTAAGAAAGTAATAAAAGCTGCTTATTTGCCGAATGAAGCTGCGGAATGGTATTTAATGCCGGGTCGTGATGGAAATGCAGGTAAAGCGAAGTACTATTTTACCCGTGAAGGACAAATATCAGGCCTTAAAAATATACCTGAAACGGGTTCTCAGCGTTATGGCGTTGCACACGATACCGCACCTGTCGGGGCTGTCTTTTATAAGGATAGGAACGTAAAAACAGTTAAGACCAAAATTTACAAGCCCAACGCTACATCACCCTCTGGCTACACACTAGATCTGGTTTGGGGCTATTTTGTAAACAGTGCTGGTAAAAAATGGTACTCCTGGGTGAACGAAAAAGCGCTCTAAAGCTCGGCCGTAGGTTACGGCGTATTCAAGGAGTATGCACCGATGCAATCATTGGGCACGCTCCTAATCTGAAGTACTGTGAAAATTTGCGAATATGGGTTGCAATGACACATAGCAACCACCGTCTGCTTTGGCCTGGCAATTCATTCCCAGGTTTGCGGACCTGAGGTTAACGCAGAAGACAACGGCGGGGAAGACTCTCATCCCCGCTGTTAACCTACTCAACTCTTGCGATGATGGGCAACCAGGGAACCGGTTTAGGTAAACTATCACGTCCGGGCGTTTTGACAGAAAACCGGGTAACCGGTGCCTTTGGCCGCAAGAGCGACAATACACGCGCTGTCCATGTATGTGTAGCTCGATCCTCGTTATAATTGCACACCAACCGCCATCACCTGCACTGCGCCGTAAGGTAGCGTTAGAATTAAGGGCAGCCCATGGTTATAAGCAACGAAAAAATAACAATTAGGGCGCTTCAGAAAGAAGATGCAACCGAATTTTCAGTAGCAGTACTGGAAAGTACTGATACAGTAGGGAAATGGATGCCGTGGTGCCACCGTGGTTATAGAGAGCTTGATGCGCTTCAATGGATAGAAAGTTGCCGCGCTAGTTATGAAAATAACTTAGCTTACGATCTAGGTCTATTTTCATCTGAAAATCAATTTATTGGTAGTATCGCAGTCAACCAGATAAACAACAGGTACGGAATAGGCAATATCGGCTATTGGGTAAGGGAGTCATGTCAAAACCGAGGGTATGCTACGGAAGCTGTTTCATTGATCAAACAATATGCATTTGATGTTTTAAAACTGAATAGGCTGGAAATATTGGTGCTAGAGGATAACTTGCCAAGTAGAGCGGTGGCCGAGAAATCCGGAGCTATACTTGAGTGTATTGCTCAAAACAGGTTGGTTCATAATGGTGTATCAATGGCTGCGGCAGTTTATTCGCTGGTGCCGGCCAGTTCCAGCAATTAGCCTAAGAGAACATTTGCATAGACCCCCAATTGTAAAGACTAGTTCCAGTTCCAGTTACAGGCAATCGACCAGGTTGAAAATCACACCCTTGGGCAATTCACTTCGGCTGAGCATGACGATAGGCGTAGCAATCATTAGTTTCGATATACTGTGATAATTGATTTTAAAAAATCGAAGTTACCAGAGAGGCGTCGTCATTAATTTTACACTGACAGAGGACTAAACTAGTGAATACGCCATTCGCACTTGTTGGAATAGACCATATCGTATTTTTAGTTGACGATATGAATATGGCCTTGCAGTTCTATTGTGGTTTTTTAGGATGTCAGTCGGGATATAGCTACCCGGAATTAGGTATGGAGCAAGTCTGGGCCGGGAATGCCTTAATTGTGCTTTGGGATATAACCCATCCTGGTGCATCAAAGGCCGTGCCGTCAGTCCCGGGAGGAAGAAATATTGATCATGTTTGTCTCGCTACCGGGCCATTTAACCATGACAGTTTCCGAAGCTATTGTGATGATAATTCAATAAAGATAGAACAAGAAGCACTCCATGGTGGAGCCCGTGGTTTTGGCCATAGTTTCTATATAAGAGACCCATTTGGAAATCGTTTGGAGATCAAAGGGCCTGTAGCGCATCCAGATGATGCGGTAAATTAGCTGCGCGGCCTATATAGCCTGTTCCAAAAGTCGGGTTTGAGCGAGAGCAGGATATTAAACAACTTAAGCTTGTAGCAAGCGAATTAGGATAATTCCCAATATATGACGCAGAGAATGGAATTGAGGTTTGGGGGTTACGAGGGATAGCGCAATACATTGCACTGCAGACCAGATATTGTACCCACTGTTTGTATAGCGGTTCCGCTGCCTTCCCGTTGCCGTAAGCTAGTCTACTAAGCTCTCACTGAATAGATGGGGGCAGGGATGGTGCGACTAAATAGCCAGGAAAAAAAGAAGGGAGATGTCCCCCATAACACAAAGTATGCTTTTTTCTTCGCTACTTAACACTGATTATTCGTGTGATCTCTCACTGGCTAAACGGAAAATCCGTTTGCCTATTAACGAGTGTAACTCTGAAGTACAAGTTATAAACGAATAGTTATAGGTTATATGCATCACCATAGGACTGGCAGGGCTATCATTGGAAGCTAATTGAGTGCCGTGGTTTTTTATTGTGGATGCCGTTCAGTTTTCTGACTGCATGACGAATTAATAGGGGTGTGGCGGTATACGTAAAAACATTTGAGTTATCCTGTCGTTGGGCAAGTAGCTCAAAGGTTCCATTCGATATGTTGCTGCAAAGCATTAAAAGTGTCTCGATTGGCTTTATCTAAAGCTACCGGGGTAAAATGGACGTATAGATGGAGATGTATTCGGAAAAAAACAACATTTACTACAGGGAAGAGACTGATGACTATGGAGATAGATTTATGAATGCAGCGTCCTCAGGAGAATACATCCACGATTCGGATAATAATTGGAAAGATCTGGGCGGCGGTGTCAGGCGGAAGTTACTGGCATTCGACGGCAGTCTGACAATGGGCAAAACGGCGTTCGATGCCGGTGCCAGGGGCGATGCAAACAGCTATCCGCATATTCAGTACTTCTATGTAGAGCGAGGAGAGTTTGTAATAACAATCGACGGTCGCAGTGAGAGACTGGTGTCGGGCGACAGTTTTCTGGTACCGCAGGACAAATTATATGATGCGATCGCTGTGAAGGCCGGTACTTTGATCGATGTGTACTCACAAGAGCGCAAGGAAGTCTCGAAGTCCGGTAGAGATGTAGAACAACGCAAACATCAACGATACTCAGCCAGGCCGGGAGATGTGTCCCATCCGGAGTACCGCTGCCGCGATATTTCTGAATCAGGGATGAAATTGGAATCAAGCCAAATGGTGCGACCCGGTCAGACCTTTAAAATTGTACTGGGAATGCTTAACAAACCGGTTCAGGTTACCTGCAAGGTAATGTGGTGTCGTGAATCGGCTTCTATTTACGAAAGCAGCTACAATATGGGGGTTCGTTTTGAAGACCTGTCAGTCAGCAACCAGCTCGAGCTGCGTAGAACGATGAGTAAGCGCATTTCGACGCAGCACTAGCCTGGATTATTCACAAGGCGACAAGTAAATATTATCGAAATGCTATGGATACAGTTCCAAACCACTTTTTTCAAAATAGCAGTGTGTCTATTCGACGCCAGAAGAAAATCTGGCGTCACATCTCGGCCCATCCTCCTCGGCACGTGGCGGGCCGCGTTTCTCAGACGATGGCCGACCTGATTAGCCAGATTTCCTCTGGACGCCCATGCTGGCTGAAATTAGGCTCATGAATAATGCAGGTCCGCTAGCAGGGTCGGCTAACAAGACGTCTCTGCCGGGGGGCTTCATTTGCGAAGAAGACCAAAAGCGACATGCCCTTCAGGCGGAGTCACTTTTCAACAGCCGAAAAGTAACCAAAAGTCTTGATGCGACTATTCAGCCCTGCGGCATTTTGAGAGTGAACGTGCAAGTGGATAGCGCTTGCAGTCGTCCATGGCTGACAGCGCTCTTTGCGCCATGCCTGGCGCGCCGACCCACTTGCACGATCACTCTCAAAACTGATTAAACGCGGGTAGATCAAGAGC
>CAZNOB010000124.1:0-15835 GCA_964574535.1 uncultured Granulosicoccaceae bacterium
AAGATCACCAAATCAAACTACGTGGCTTCCGTATCGAACTCGCCGAAATCGAAAATACCCTCAAAAAACACACAAACGTTCATAACGCCGTCGCCATCCTTACAAAATCTAATAACCCCAAAATTATCGCCTTCGTGCACAGTAAGTCTAAGGGCTCAAACGAGAAGGATTTAAGGACGTTCATCGATATGCACTTGCCAGACTACATGCATCCGGCGAGCTATGTGCAATTGGATGCCATGCCTCTCACACACAACGGCAAAATTGATCGTCAAGTACTCAAAGGGTTCATTACAGACGAAGCGGAGTCGAAGAGAGCACCACACTCAACTGAAGAACAGATTTTATGCAGACTGGCGATGGAGCTGTTAGAGCTCCAAGCGTGCGGACCCGATGACAATTTCTTTCACTTGGGTGGAGACAGTATATCCGCCATTCGGTTTGTTACCAGCGCGCGTGCACAAGGATTAGACTTACAGGCACGGGACGTTTTTTTACACCCAGTGTTAGCAAATCTGGCCACACAGGCTGAAAAACAACACAAGCAAGCGAACACGGATAAGCCACTATTGCCACTCGCAGTGATTGAAGCAATTGCGGCTACCGACGACAACATGGAAGATGCATGGCCGCTTACACCACTGCAAAGCGGGTTGTGGTATCACGCGAATTGTGCAGCCGAGGCGGACGACCCTTACATGGTGCAGATTCGCATCGATTTTGCTGATGGCCTGGATCCGGCCCGCCTGCGCTTAGCATTAGATGCTGTGATACAACGCCACCCGGCTTTGCGAGTCCGTTTTCTCTCGACGGAGGGATATGACGCACCCGTACAAGTGGTTTGCCGACAATTGAACATCGCCTGGCGCTCGATAGATCTCACGGATATGCGCGATGAAAATGCAGTAGCGATGCGCGCCGAGGACGTCGAACAGAAAGACCGGGCCGACCGACTTTATCCTGATACTCCACCTTTAATCCGCGCCACTCTAGTCAAACTCGCTGACAAACGCTTTCGTCTGCTTATCACTCAGCATCATCTGCTGAGTGACGGTTGGTCCAGCGGAATATTCATGCACGATCTTTTTGCGCTTTACAAAGCCAATGGTGACGCCTCAGATTTGCCTAACGCTGTAAGTCCGCGCGCATTTCTCGATTGGTACAATCAGCAAGATGAGGATACTGCACTCAGACGCTGGAGGTCTTACCTGCAAGGGGTTGTATCTCCGACACGTGTTGCAACGAGCGCACGAGCCGACTACCTCTATCGACAAGGCTTTGTCGAAACCCCGCTTGCGCCAGATCTTGTGTCCGCCACAAAATCTGCAGCCCGTGAAATTGGGGTAACCCAGGCGACTCTTTTTCAGCTTGCCTGGGGACTACTGGTATCGCACCTCACCGGAAAAAAAGACATTTGTTTCGGCACTGTCAATTCTGGTAGACATGTGCCTGTTGACGGGATTGAGCAGATGCTCGGATTACTGCTGACAACTACCCCAGTGCGTCTGGCGCCACTTCCCGACGAAACAGTGTTGCAGATTGCGCAACGCATGCAGCGCGAGCAAGCCGAACTTTTGGATGTCGCCCACGCGCCACTCACATCCGTACATAGAACGATGAAGTTACCAATGCTTTTCGATACGCTTTTTACCTTCGAAAACTATCCTTTGCAGACCAATCCTGACCCACATGCACCGGATGAATTACCCGTTGTCGCCATCAGCGGTCACAACGGAAACCATTACCCGCTAAGCCTTGCTGTGATCCCTGATTCACAGATGTTACTGCGCGTACACTTCAGCAAGTCTTTGTTTAGCGACGAATACGCCGGAACCGTTCTGGCGCGGCTACAGACCTTGCTGTCGCAGATCACCTCTACTCCAGAGAATACAGTCCAATCCTTAACTGCCACGTTGCCGGGGGAATCGCAGCGATTGGTTGCCCTTGGTATCGGCAATCAGAACGTAAGAGAAGAGCTATTATTACCTAACGCAATATCCTTGCAGGCAAAAGCTCGAAAAGACGCACCCGCGGTTGTCGAACATGATGGTAAAGTCCTCAGTTATAACGAGCTTGAAGATTGGTCCAATCGGATCGCCTGGACATTGATCGAACGAAAAATCGGTCCTGAAGATGTTCTGGCAGTACTGCTCCCACGCTCCTGCGAACTGTTCGCCACACTTTTGGGTGTGAGTAAATCAGGAGCGGCATTTCTGCCTCTCGATCCGAACGATCCTCCGGATCGGATAAAACGTATTTTGGCAGATGCGGCACCGAAGCTATTAATCGGTCTAAAGCCAAAAGGTTATAGCGGTTCGACGCATACATTTAGCAATGTTCAAAAGTATCGACATGATGCGCCAGATAATGCTGATCGGAAAATACCACTGTGCCCTGATCACCCTGCGTACGTGATCTATACATCTGGGAGCACCGGCGTTCCCAAGGGTGTGGTGGTACCACATCGTGGCTTGCAAAATCTCGCTGAAGCACAGGCTGACAAACTTGAAATTAGCGTTCGCAGCAGAGTGGCGCAACTGGCGCGCATCAGTTTTGATGCAGCAATCAGTGAGATGGTTATGGCCCTGTATCGCGGTGCGGCGTTAGTTGTCGTACCAGATGACAAGCGTGCGGGCGATGCCCTGTCAAGGTTCATGGAAGATAAAGGTATAACACATGCCACCCTCACCCCTACAGCCCTATCTGTCACTCCACCCTACTTCAAGCTGCAAGGTTTAATCGCAGCAGGAGAACGCGCAGAGACGATCCATCTAAAACCTTGGGTAATTCAAGGCTGCCGTGTCTTCAACGCTTATGGACCCACCGAGGCCACTGTCTGCGCCACCATGAGCTATCCACTTGCCGCCGACACAGATCCACCACCCATCGGCCATGCACTGGAGAATGTTCAGGCCCATGTGCTGGATAATCACCTGCGCCCTTGCCCTGCCAATGTGCAAGGGGAGCTATATCTGGCAGGTTCTAACCTTGCGCGCGGCTATCTCGGTCGTTCCGGACTAACCGCACAACGCTTTGTAGCGTCGCCTTTTGGCAACCCGGGAACGCGCATCTACCGCACCGGAGACAGGGCAATACGACAGGAAGACGGGCAATTGGTTTTCCTCGGTCGTGTTGACGATCAGATCAAGATTCGAGGCCACAGGATTGAACCCAGAGAAATCGAGACCGTATTGTCCGCGACCGATGGCGTTGCGCAAGCAGCGGTCGAAACACGCGGCAAAACAGATATCAAACTCGCTGCCTGGATAACACCTGAACGTAGCGGTCGCGCTGCCGAAGTTCTTCGAGCCGAACAAAGACTCGAGCATGTCAAGGCATGGTCGGACCTTGAGGATGGATTCGAACAACGACACGGCAGAGCTTCCGACCCGGCATTCGAAACTCGTGGTTGGAATGACAGTTTCACTGACCTTCCGCTCCCTGAAAACATCATGCGAGAGCACATCGCATCCACAGTAACTCGGATTCGAGCACTGGCTCCAAGAAAGCTATTGGAGATTGGCTGCGGCGCCGGGCTGATGATGTTCCCGCTATTAGACACACTTGAAAGCTATACCGGGATTGACGCTTCGATGGTAAATATACGCCGGCTAAATACGCTCAAAGGGGATACAGCGATGTTGGCGCGATTTCCAGAGCTTGCTCAAACGCGCTTTCTGCGTGCTGAAGCAAATGATCTGCATGCTCTACAAGGCGAACGGTTCGATACTGTCATCCTGCCCTCAGTACTTCAGTATTTCCCGGACATGTTATACTTGAACCAAGTAGTTCAAACGTTACTCGAAACCGTTCTGACACCCGCGGGTAACATCTTCTTCGGGGATGTCCGCAGTTTGCCTTTGCTGTCCGCTCTGCACAGCGCGCGGCAAACTTTCAAACTGGGCGATGCGCCAAAACCGACAGATTTCACCAGTCGAATTAACGCTGAAGTTTTATCGGATCGAGAGCTTGCTGTCGATCCAGCTTACTTCCAAGCATTGGCAAGCGAATTTCCGCAAATCCGATCAGTTTCCGTGGCACCTAAAGCCGCTAAGTCGTCCACGGAGATGACTCGTTTCCGGTTCGATGCCGTTGTGTCGACGCACCGGGAAGTTTTCGACGATAGCACCGTACCCTGGCAAGTCGCGTCCGAAGACAGCGCCTCATTGACTACCTTGCTAGAGACCCAACGACCTGCACTGGGGCTGTATAACGTTCAAAACTCGCATGTTGCCCCAACTGGGTTCGATCTCGCAACACTCCAGGATATTGCAGAATCCCATGGCTATGTCATCGATGCCAGCATGGTACCGGGAGCGGCAGACGGTCGATTTGATGTGCTCTTCCGACATCAGTCGACGAACAACAACAGTCTATTACCTATCGCATGGACAAGACATCGCATCCCTTCAGTAGCGATCGCAAATAGGGTCAACGACCCGATTCGACTCAGAATCTTTAACATACTGAAAGAGCGAGCCAGAGCTTCCTGTGAAGCATCGCTTCCGCAAGCGATGCGACCTGCAGTCATCATGGTGCTCGATCGCATGCCTGTTACAACTAGCGGTAAGCTTGACATCAAGGCACTACCCGACCCATTTGAGCAACGAGCAGATGATACTTTCGTAGCCGCCAAAAGCAATGCCGAGAAGATTATATGTGCTGCTGTAGCAGCCATTCTCAACCTTCCGCGAGCCGGGCTTACAAATAACTTTTTTCATATTGGCGGTGATAGCATCAGCGCCATCAGGCTCGTAAATCGGGTAAGAGAGAATGGGCTGGAGATCACACCTAGAGACGTTTTCCTGAATCCAGAACTAGCCACACTGGCGGCGATCGCCCGCACGGCGACAAACACGCTCTCTACAAAAAATAACGTAGCACACGGTACCGTTGCATCTACACCAATGTTGCGTTGGTTGACTTCTACCGGAGGTCCCTATGATCGATTCCACCAGGCAGTCGTCTTGCAAAGTCCCCAATCGCTCGATCATCAATCACTGGAAAGTGCTGTCGACGCACTCTTGGATCACCACGACATGCTTAGAGTAAAGCTGACAATCAGTGGCGACGTTTTAGTGCTTCCTCCTGCAGCATGCATAGCAGCAGATTCGATTATACAGACAAGCCCCGGTACCAACCTTGACGATGCTTTTGCCTCCATTGCACTAGATCCGTTTGAAGGAGAAATCTTTCGCGTTATCGTCCTGCCTAATTCTGGCAATGCTGAAGGCCGCATTCTTCTCGTGGCACATCATATTGCTGTAGATGCAGTGTCATGGCCCATCCTGACTCAAGACCTGGCCGAAGCCTATAGGATGGCAGCGAGTGGCAATGAACCGGATCTTGGTGCTAAGTCCCTAAGCTTTCGCAGTTGGGCGACCGAGCTGCACCAAAATTCCTCAAGATGGCGGGCACAAGTGCCAATTTGGCGTCATCACGCGAATAACCAGTCCACAGCCCAGTCTCGAAGACTTTGCCACTCGCGCGATACAGTGCGAACTGCACACCATGCCAAACTGACCTTACCCAAAGATGTTGTAGGTAAACTTGTTTCCACAGCGATTGCGACTTATCGCACGCGACTCGATCGGCTGCTATTGACTGGTTTGCTGATGGCAGTTAATGCGGGCAAGACAAATCCAGCACGACCGATTCATATCGCACTTGAGGGCCATGGACGCGATGCCGACTCAGCAGATGGATACCTGACAAGGACAATCGGCTGGTTTACGGCACTTTACCCGGTGCGGCTTGATCCCGAAGACCTGAAGGCGCTGCCTCTTGACGATAGCAAGACGGCAATCCAAGCGTTAAAACGGGTTAAACGCCAGATCGACGAAATCCCCGACGGCGGCAGCGGGTATGGTGTCTTGCGTTGGCTCGATCCCGAGTATGAAACCGAGTTCGCTCAACATTCAGTTCCGGATATCGCATTCACCTACCTTGGGCGTTTTCCCTCTGGCATGAAAGGAGACTGGTTACCAGCACCTGAAAGCCCGGCGATCCTCGGTGAAGCTAATGCGGACTGGCCACTCAGCCATCCTTTGACCATCATTGCTGCTGTGCATGACTCAACCGATAAGCCTGAGCTAGATATAGGCCTGCGTTACGCGCCCACACTATTTTCTGACGACGAAATCACTCGCCTTTGCAACAACTGGACGCTCGCACTTTCCACACTGGCTGATGCCAGTAGCACAAAAGAAGCGCATGGCCTCGTTTCGAGTGATATCTCCGGATTGAATCTGTGCCAAAACGATATTGAGACTTTGGAAGCCTCAACTTCCGATTTAGTCGACATTTGGCCAATGAGCAGCTTGCAGGCAGGCATTGCATTCCATGCGGAGTCCGATACGGACCATGGCTCCTATAATGTTCAGACCATACTCGATTTTGCTTGCACAATGCATCCCGACCGGTTGCGGCAGTCGCTGAACAACCTCTTATCACGCCATCCGGCGCTTCGGGTAAGTTTTCAAACGACTGAATCAATGGAGCCTGTGTTGGTCGTGCATGACGCGCCGCCGTTAACATGGACCGAGCACGATTTGACGAACCTGCCATGTGCCGATCGAGAATCACACGCCGCGCGTATCGCCGAAAGCGATCGCAACAAACCTTTCGATCTAGACAAAGCCCCACTGATGCGCGCGACACTCCTGCATCTAGCACCCGGATACTCACAACTGATTTGGAGCCTCCATCATATTGTCGTCGATGGATGGTCTGGGGGTATTCTCTTGCGTGAATTGCTATCGCTCTACCGAGACCGCGGCGATGCGCAAATGCCAAATCCTGCGAAAATGCATGACGTCTTTAACTGGCATGCACAGCTCGATGTTAATGCCGCGGAAAAGCAATGGCGCGCCTACCTAAGCGGCGTGGCTACACCTGAGTTGCTGGAGCCTTGCAGGATCTGCGTTCAAAAGGAAAAAATTCTGCCAGACACTCTCGTGGTTCAGCTTGAGTCGCTCGCTCGGGAACACGGCATTACAATGGCGAACATTTTACAGAGTGCCTGGGGATTGTTTCTGCGTCGCCTGCTCAATCGAAGTGATTTTTGCCTGGGTACGATCCATTCGGGTCGTCACGGTCCTGTCGCTGGCATTGAACGCATGGTTGGATTCCTTCTCAACACGACACCGTTGCGAATAATGCCGCGCCACGGTGAAGACTTTGTCAGTTTCGCTGCACGTGTTCAGCGCGATCAGATCGACTTGCAACCGGTACAACACTTGGGTCTGGATCGCATTCATCAAATTGCAGACGGTGTTTTATTCGATACGCTATTTGCATTTGAAAACTTCCCAGTGCCACCTCTGACTCCGCTTAGTGGAGATGATGAGTTTGGTATCTCGAACATCGATAGTCATAGCTTTTCCCATTACCCAATCGCACTGTCTGTGATACCCGGTAAATCAATGCTATTGCGTCTACAGCTCCGTTGTGACGCGATCGATGGTGAAGAAGCACTGCAAAGATTCGAGCACTTTCTGCTGCAGATAGTTGATAGCCCAAAACAGCCAATAACTGAGCTGGATCCGTTAACCAACAGTGAGCGACACAGTTTGTTGCAGGTTTGGTCAGGGCCTGTGACGCACTACGACAACGCAACGTTACCCGAGCTTTTCGAACGCCAGAGTCATAAGAACAAGTTGGCAGGAGCAATCACCTATAAATGTCAAACAACTTCTTATGGCGATCTGGAGCAACACGCCAATCGGATTGCCTGGACATTGATTCAAGCGGGTATTGGACCGGAAGACTTTGTCGCGCTGCACCTTTCCCGTGACACAGTCATGATTGCATCAATCCTGGGGGTTTTAAAGGCAGGAGCCGCGTACTTGCCCATTGCATCTGATACTCCTCCATACCGTATAGCACTGATGCTGGCAGAGACAAAGTGCGCAGCCGCGATTGTAGGACCAGCCCATAAGGGGCGATTCAGCGTCGATATAGTTCTAATTCCTGGCTCAGAGGAAACAGAGATCATACTTGCCGGACAGCCGGTACATGCCCCCACAAACCGAGATCGTGTTCAGCCCCTACTCCAAGATCACCCAGCCTATGTGATCTTCACCTCTGGAAGTACTGGAACACCTAAAGGCGTTGTTAACACTCATCGCAATGTCGTGCGTTTACTTACCTCAGAGAATACATCCTTTATCGCCGAAAATAACGATGTCTGGACCGCGGTACACGACTATTCATTCGATTTCTCAGTTTGGGAGTTTTGGGCACCACTTGTTTCAGGGGGTCGTTTGGTTCTCGTCACCAAAGAGACAGTGGTCGATCCGAAAGCATTAGCCGAACTGATTGAAAAGGAAGGCGTTACAGTGCTCAGCATGACGCCAATAGTTTTCACTCGTCTGACGGAGGCAACGGATGGCGCTCTTGGTACTGACGTGCGAGCAGCGATCGTTGGCGGAGAAGCCTGGGATCCATCAAAAATCCCGGGTCTTGCAAAAAGACTCAAAGGCTCTAGTAAAGACACTGCGAAAACCGACTGTTTTGCGTTGCGCAATGTTTATGGCCCGACAGAGACAACCGTCTTTGCAACCATGAGTGCTCCGCTTGACCGTATTGCTGCACCAACAATCGGCACACCGTTTTCCAATACGCAGGCCTATATCCTCGACGCTGAGCTCCGTCTTGTACCACCAGGGACAACCGGCGAACTATATTTGGCAGGCCCTGGCCTGGCACGCGGTTATCTCAAGCAACCAGCTCTCACTGCGACTCGATTCATTGCTAACCCGTTCGGCCTGCCAGGTAGCCGCCTTTACCGAACGGGCGACATGGCGGCATGGGATAACACCGGGCAACTCTATTTCAGAGGCCGCATTGACGACCAGGTAAAACTGCGCGGCTATCGCATTGAACTGGGTGAAATCGAAGCAGCGTTGCTGTCCGTCGGCACTGTATCAGAAGCAGCAGTGGCTCTCGACCACAACGCTTCTAACGGACAATCACGATTGTTGGCCTGGGTATCAGGCACGCAGATAAGCGTTGAGAGGATAAAGGCAGATCTTACGCAGCGAATACCAAGCTACATGATCCCATCGGAAATTATCGAATTATCCACTATGCCCATTGGCTCAACTGGAAAGCTAGACCGCAAGGCGTTACCGCTTCCCGATCAACACAAACGTACCGCAGATGCTTCAATCGAGCATCTGGCTCCTGAACAAGCGATGCTTTGCGAGATCGTCGGCGATATCTTAGGCCTCAATGCTCCTGGCCTTGAAGCTAATTTTTTCGATCTGGGCGGAGACTCTTTGCTTGCAGCCAAGTTGGCTGCCGCTGTAAACCATCGCATGGGGCGTGTATTGCCAGTTCAGATGATATTTGAAAGTCCTCGTCTAGCTGATCTTGCAGCACAGATCGGCCTACCGGCTGATATATCGTCCGCTTTCGCTCCCGTTCTCTCGCTCCGCAGCACAGGTGCAAAGCCACCGCTCATCTGCCTGTATCCCGGGTCGGGACTCGGTTGGCCCTACGCTAATCTTTTATCGATAATCCCCCCTGACCGGCCCGTTTTTGCCATACAGCCAAAAGCCCTTTCCGGCATTGCACTCCTGCCAGACAGCTTTGAAGCCCTCATTGCGGAAACTCTGGCGACGCTTCGCACTATCACGCATACAGGTCCTTTTTACCTCGCAGGTTGGTCGTTTGGCGGAGTTGTTGCGCATACTTTAGCAACCCGCCTGCAAAGCGATGGAGAAACTGTTAAGCGGCTTATCCTGATAGATAGCTATCCGATGCCGCCTGACGCTTTGCCTGATTACAGTTCCGAGACGAATGTTTGGCAGGATCTTACACTCGGCGCTGGGTTAAACCTGGCTCCATCACTGAGAGAAGTCGATGCCAGCCTCGTACAACGTGTTGCCCAAGACCACGGCCATCTTTTCGGTACATTCAGCACCGAACAGCTTGATCGACTAAGAGATCAACTCGCCACTAACACACACCTGTTACCAACCGCTGAGTTGCGTACGTTTCGAGGCAACGTAAGCCTATATCGCGCTACCCGTCAAACAAATACGCTGGATCGCAGTAGTGCAGATCCGACACTGTGGCATCCCTTTATAAGCGGACATCTGACCGTGAACTCTGTCGACGCTGAACACCACACCATGCTGTCACCGCACGCTGTCCGCCAGATAAAGATGCTTGATCTGTGATCGATGAACTTGCGCGTCTTGCGATAGCACTTGTTAGGGCCGATGGTATCGATCGCCCCTTGCTGGTATCCGCCCCGTTAGAAGCCAAGGTGCTTGTCAAGGCAATTCAAAACATCGTTCCGTCTGCACGCGCCTTTTTGCACGACCCCGACAGCTTATACCGCGGACTACTGCCATCAGAAGAGAAAGCCATGCTCACTAAGCTGAAACATCAGAGCCTTTCCGTGGCGAAGGCGATGTCCGAGGGAGCTGCGCGGATAACAGTTTTGGCTCCTCGGCCTGATCTTTTGCACGGAGTGGATTCCTCCCGGATGGCAGAGGTGCACAACAAGATCGCTTCCATAGCACTCCAAGAGTCGACGCGTCCGGAAAGCATCAACCAAATAGACTTGGCCATACCTTTTCCTACGCAGGCTTGGGCTGACATAATCTTTCAAACCAGGCAGCCGACAATAAGGCTTAATCAGCTCAAACGAGCAATGAAAGTTGCTTTGCGACTTAACTGCAATTCACCTGAAATGGCCTGGTCTGAGCGGCTAGAAGAACTGAACCTTCGAGCACAACAACTGCGAGCATTAAAACTTCGGACATTGCATCTGTTCGGCAGCGGTACCGACTTGCTTGTCAAATTACCAGACTCGGTTAACTGGCCCAATGGCACCGACACCTGGATAGACACATTACCAATCGAGAACGTCAAAATCGCTATCGAACGCGGCTCAGCAGATGGTTACCTCACCCTTAACCGCCCCTTGTTATTGGCAGGTGGCCGAGTGGAAGGAATCCGCATGCGTCTTTCTGATGGCACGGTACGCGAAATCCATGCTGAGCACGGTGAAGAAGTTTTGCGGGATCTATTGCGTATCGAACGCACACCGTGTCGTTTGGCATTCGTCTCGTTGCTGGACGGAGAAACGCCAGCAAAAAAGGCTCTGGAAGCTTTCCTTTCGAATCAAAGCCCGATCGGCTACTGTAACCCACTTTTGGATAGAGCTGCGGCACATTGCCTTACATTTTCGGCGGGCCCAGTAGACACACCGCTTTTTTTGGATATGTTCCTTGCAGACTCATCACTACGTGTTGAGGGGACTGATCTCTACGGTCGGTCACACCTGCTTCTGTAACGACAACTAATTAAGCGTATCTGCGCACAGCAAATCGCGCACGAACACCCGGCTTACAGGCGGTAAGCGAAGCCGCGGTGAGGGTTGACGCGATCTGCCAGAGATTGCTGAAATGCGAAATCGTGGCTATCGGCTATAAGCAATACAGGATTAACTCGCGGAGGAAGTGATTTTACAAACCGATCAAAGGCAACCATATTCTCTGTGAACATATTGGGAGCAGAGCCGCCTTTTCACAGCTGTTGATGTTTGCAAGGAAACAGATTCTCAGAGTTATACGTTATAGAGTTATACGTTGTACTCCGGTGTCGCCAAAAAATGCATTGTTTGCAATTCTATCGCAACTCAACCTGCCTCTTATAACTTCATGTGACTGGATCAGAATCCCACCTGTAGCCACTTTTCGTCCACCACACTCTTTCCACTCATTTTCCTCCAAAATTTCAGCCAAACAAATAGGTGATTATTACGGTGGTTTGTAACGCTTGGCTATTATACAGTCAAAGTAATCTAATGCCGCTTGCCGCTCCTAACAAACCCGAAAAACTCTTGACACGCTTTTAGCTGGTGAAGATTGAATATCACTCAAGTTCAATACACGCACGATACACAACATGAAAACATCTACCCCTGAACTAGCGTTTTCGTTCCCCGACGGTATAAATGCTTTTCCAACCGATGACGATTCACGAACATCGGCTTTGTCTCGAGTGTCATTGTTTGGACCGGAATATGACGCCGAGCGAGAAGCTATACGCAACCGAATCTTTAAAAGCGAGTTTAGCGAGGAAGAGGACCGAGCCTTTGGCGCTTTTATTGGTTTGGTGATCGGGGATGCGCTTGGAGCGCCGCTGGAGTTCAGCCCCCTTCGTTACGGCGAGCGAGAGATTGTTGGGTTTTCACCTGAGCCGTGGGAGAAACCAGGGTACAACGCTTTTGGTCTACAACCAGGTCAATGGACAGATGACGCGAGCATGGCTCTATGTCTGGCGGATTCGCTTCTGCTTAACGGCGGTTTTAACGGTCACGATATAAGGCTTCGGTTTTTAAATTGGTGGCGCTTGGGATATTGCAACGCCTTTGGATATGACAATCGGCGCAGAGACAAGCGATCGGTCGGGCGGGGCGGAAATGTCTCAGAGAGCTTTGATGAGTTTGTAGCTGACAAGACAGAATTTACCACCGCTGGCGACCTGTGGAGTTCCGGCAACGGGACATTGATGAGGAACGCGCCTGTTGCGGTGTTTGCGCGGCATGATCAGACGCAAGCACAAACGCTTGCCTGGAAGCAGAGCAAGACGACCCATCAAGGTGACGAAGCTGCAGAATGCTGCCGGCTTCTGACCCATTGCATTTTGAATGGCATCTTTGGGGATGGGACAAATAACTCTCTGGGATCGCTAGGCGAGGGTTTTAGTACAGACCTCTATTCTGTTACATGCTTGTCAAAATCCCGACGTGAGGAACGAACCGAAGGCAACCAAAATCAGAACTTGCAGGATCGAGATTGGGATTGGAGAAATGCAGAGTTTAGATTTGCACCGTCTAGAGCGGAGGCGCATCCGGGATATATCGGAAGCTACGCGATGGATGCACTGTCGATGGCGCTTCATTGCGCGTGGATAACAGATAGCTTCCAGGAGGCGATGATCAAAAGCGCAAATCTTCGAGGGGATTCCGATACAGTTGGAGCAGTCACAGGGCAGATAGCTGGTGCAATTTACGGCATCAGTGCCATTCCTTCAGATTGGCTAGAGGCGATTCTGCGATGGGATCCACACGCAAATTTGTTGTTACGCGCGCAGGCGTTGTTTGAAGCGCGCCGCCTAAAGCCAGCCTATCATTTCGGATGACATGGTCGTGTTGCAGCGCCCCGCCCGGCCAACTCGCCACATCCTTACCAGTAGATGGAAATAGTCCTGACTACACAACGCGCTACCAAAAGATAGCAAGCGTCACATCTTCAACCATTAGTGTTGCCATTTACAAGAGTGCAGTTAACGCAGAATAGTTTATTCCAACATGATTACAAGGAATCCTTTCATGTTCATGAATTCTCGCAATGTTGCACGTGCAATCTCATTGGCAACCAATAAGCGTATCTGCGCACAACAAATCGCGCACGAACACGCGGCTTCCAGGCGGTAAGCGAAGCCGCGGTATCTGAGGGTTGACGCGATCTGCCAGAGATTGCAGAAATGCAAAATCGTGGCTATCGGCTATGAGCAATACAGGATTAACTCGCGGAGGGAGCGATTTTACAAACCGATCAAAGGCCGTTTCGTTAAATATAGAACCAGGTGCACGTTCTGAATCATCGATCAGGTAGTAAGCGGCTGGTAAGCGGATCAAAGTTGGATCCGAAGCCTCGGCATCTGTAGCAGTACGCGGCTGCTCCCAGATCGAAACAATAGCATTACTTATATTACCTACCAGCCCTGAAGACTCGCAAAACAGGCTGCTTCGTGCTTTGTGCCAAGCGCATTCTTTATAAAACTCCGATAGCGCTGAGCGGCAGAGAGTAAACCAGTCAAATGAAAATATGCTCGCGTCTTTATAGGCACTAAATGCATCAACAGACCCCATTAACAGATCGTCTGCCAAAGGAATTAATTCGCTTGTACCTTCACTGACCCACAGTAGCCGATTAGGACCATATGATCGAATGGCAGCTAGTAATGTTTCAATTTCAAGTTGAGATGTTCCGGATTCCTCTTTGCGAACAAAAATCTTCTCACCGCTCATCAAATCATCGCGCATTTTGCGAGCTAAAAATTTTAAAAAGTGACGTTGGTTCTCTAAAAAACGCTTTTCATCGATGGAACCTGCCTGATGAAATGTATGGTAACGGAACTCGTACTCTGGAACATATACGATTAACTCATTGTTAACGGCTGTTTCCAACGTGAGGGGCATATCAGTCTCAAAATCTACAAACCCAGTTTTTAAAGCTCGGACCAAAGCGTCGATCGATGTATTGTTGAAACGAAAGAACCCAAGTTGATTCACGCCTACCGCGGTTTGTACTAGTCCAAATTCACAATTGTCGCCCAAGCTCTCGAAGCGGCGTAAGACCTCGGGTTCGTAGAGTTCATTCAACATCAGACACGCCGTGAGATTATGTTGACTAAGTCGCCGACGCAATCAACTTCATCGATGTCCCGGCTAGTTAACCGCACGTTGAAATGTGTCTCTACTGCCAGCATGATCTCGATATGTCGAAAAGAGTCCCAACCTTCTATGTCTCTCGCAGTCGTGTCCATCTGCAGTTCGATACATTCGCGTAAAAACAAACCACGAACAATTTCAGTTATTTCGGCTAAGACTTGAGTTTCAGTCACTCGTTTTCCCGTTTAATAGTCATGGGAAGTTCAGGCAGATCCTTATCTTCAAGCATCAACTCGAATTGTAGTGATCCAGTGTCCCCTCCTGATACACGATCAAAGCCAAGCCGCGGATATAAATCGCGTACCATATTATTGCGAGGCAAGGACTCGAAACGGCCTGTCAATTTGTTCAGACCGCTGTCTCTCGCCGCACTCGCGATCACTTCGAGAATACCCTCCTCTATCCGCCGTCCCAAGACGCGGCAGCTCATCTGGATTGTTTGGATCTCAAGCTCTTTATCTGATTTGCTCGCAACTGCGAGGGCAATCAAACCATTCTCTCCAAATCGATCCCGCAAGCGAAACTGAAAGGTCAAACAATTCTCCGATTGCATAACATTATGTATAGCCTCTTCGCTATAACGCTTCGCTGTCAGCATAAACTGGTTGGTTCGTCCGCTCAGCTGCGACAACCGTTTGATATCAACTTTTTGAAAAGCGCTCCAGTTTAGTTGCATATCAAGATCACACAGATAATCGGTGAGATCGGTGTAACCTGACCTAAGCTCCTGGCGCGAACGGTTGGCGGTGTAAGCAGCTGTTCGCAACTGATCGTCTTCAGTGATCGCCAACGCCTCAAAATACCCAGCTTCAGCTAGCATACTTGGAACCAGCGCCGGGTCCTCTGGTACTTCAGGTACCATTACGTTGATTAAGTCGCGTCGAACCAGCCCTCTCTCGAATGGGCTATCATCAAGGAAGACCATCGAGTCCAAACCAATATTTAACTCTTCCGAAATGGCGCGTAACATCTGAGGCTTAGCATCCCAACTAGCCTGGAAGGCTGCGATATGGCGCAACCGCAAGATCATATCCGGGTGATCTTCAAACGGGGCACGGGCCACAGCTAACTCGTTCTTGGAACAAACGGCGAGAATGACGCCTCGTGCATTGAGTGAGAGCGCATAGCGCTGCACATCAAGAAAAGCCTCTCCCGTTGCGCTGCCCTGACCAATCACAATACCATCCACACCGCACTCGCCGACCTCGCCACCCCAAATCGTATTGTCGAGGTCGAGCACCAGGCATTTTGCCGACCAGTCTTGCCGTGCCGCCAACAAACGTGCGACAAGCTCCCCGTACGTGGGTGAGGCGCGTGCAGCAACCTCCTGGCGAGCGCGCAGCCACAGAGGTCTAT
>CAZNOB010000125.1:0-15809 GCA_964574535.1 uncultured Granulosicoccaceae bacterium
GCTTTTAGGTATCGCTATGTAGTCCTTAACCTGCTTTGGCAGAGGGTTATGCACACTGTGCATAACCCCAAGTGCGCGGTAACAGTCATCGCGTGATTTAACAATAACCCGCACCGCAAACATGTCGAATACGTCCTCAAAAGCAGAACGTTTATTGCGCATTTTTTGATACAAGCTGTACAAGTGCTTCTCGCGACCGTGGACCTGCGCTTCTATGCCGTTATCCTCCAATCGGGCAAGTGCGAGTATTTCAAATTTCCTGACCAGTTCACGACGGTCTTTATTGCGCTTTGTCACTGCCTCTTGTAAGACGCGGTGGCGCGCCGGGTAAAGCGACTTGAAACCAAGGTCTTCAAGTTCGTTTTTCATTTTGTATATACCCAGCCGATTCGCTATCGGTGCGTAGACCTCCAGTGTTTCGCGGGCAATACGTCGGCGCTTATGATCAGGCATCGCACCCAGGGTGCGCATATTATGAATTCGATCTGCCAGCTTAATCAGAATAACGCGAATGTCATCGACCATCGCAAGCAGCATTTTCTGAAAATTGGCGGCCTGAGCCTCGGCCTTGGACTTAAACTTAAGGTGGGTAAGCTTACTTAAACCATCTACAATTACCGCAACATCTTCGCCGAACTGATCTTTTATCTGATCAAGCGATATCGAGGTGTCTTCCACCACGTCATGAAGCAATGCAGCCATCACACTTCGATGATCCATATTCATTTCAAATACGATTTTCGCCACAGCGATGGGATGCAGAATATAAGGTTCGCCAGAGACTCTGGCCTGACCGATGTGTCCTTTCTCAGCGACCTGATAAGCGCTGTAGACTTCTTTTATTTGTTGTTCATCGTACCGCCTCTGCATAAGCTTGCAGAGGTCTTCAATCTCAGATTGCTGATCTTTACCGCTTCTGGTCAGAGCAGGAACAGGCAAAGTCAGCGTTGGGGCGTCAAAGGTCCGCAGAGGGAGCGGATATTGTCGCTTCACCGTTGGTGTCCTCGATATACCTGACCGCTGACACTTCGTTTTCGAGAGATTCCTTATTCAGGAGGCCTTTTGCAATCTCACGCAGCGCAATGACTGTCGGTTTGTCGTTTTCCATTGGCACCAGTGGCTCCGCACCAAGAGAAATTTTTCTTGCTCTCTTGGAAGCCTTTAGTACTAATTCGAAACGGTTATCAACATGCTCGAGGCAATCCTCTACCGTAACACGTGCCATGAATACTCCGGGAAAATGAATAAGTGACCGTTAGGTCCAGACTATAACTGGAACAGAAATCTTGTTCTGATTTTTCTGCGACCTTTTATTCTAGCGCCATTCGGAAAGAAAACAAGCCGTGTGCTGAGCTAAAGTAAGACCTGGCGGCTATCCGCGAATGAGGGTGGTAGCAAGGAAGTTAGATCTTGAGTCAATTTTTCGGTCGATTGAGACTAATAGACACTCTATCTTTAACGAAATTTATCAAAGTAGCGGGTCGAATACCGCTTCCGTAGCGGACCATTTATTCTCAGACCTTCTTTAGCCAAGCAGTCGGCTAATAATTTGCTGGCTGGCTGTGCTCTGACGCAAAGTCTCTACGCGCTTGGCCAACACAATACCTGCAAACTCGTCAACCGCTCGCTGAAAATCATCATTGATAATAAGATAATCATAGTTAGAGAAGTGACGCATATCGTCTACGGCATCATTCATCCGCCGGGCAATAACCTCTGCAGAATCGCTCTCGCGACTACGCAATCGGTTTTCAAGGATTTCTCTGGACGGAGGCATGATAAAAATACCACAGGCGTCAGGCATCAGCCGCCGAACCTGGTCTGCACCCTGCCAGTCAATTTCGAGAATCACATCGGTACCGCCCGCCAGGGTTTCTTCAACCAGTGATTGGGATGTGCCGTAGAGGTTGTCGAAGACCCGAGCGTGCTCAAGAAAGTCTCCACGACCAATCATGTCGTGAAATTTATCTTCATCGATAAAATGATAATCAATCCCTTCCTTGTCAGCCGGGCGCATAGGTCTGGTGGTATGGGATACTGAAACCATCAAGTGATCAAGCTTGTCACAGACAGCTCGAACCAGACTGGTTTTTCCAGCGCCGGACGGCGCAGAGAGAATAAAGAGTTGTGCTGTCATCTGTCTCTGCCACCGCTATGCAGCTTACACATGCAAGTGTTTTGCATTTTATTTATCACCGAATAAGTGCTTGTTGCGATTGTAGCTCACTCGAGCTGTGGATAATTACCGACGACGGTTTTCACGGCGTCGATTGCGATCGCTGGAATAGCAAATCACAGCTCCTGGCCATGAGTGCGCGACAGATATCCGCTCAGCGAGAATACGAAATGCCAAAGGCGTATTCGCTTTAGCAGACATTCTTCTGTGCAGATTCTTAGGCGTTGGCAATCAAACGTGAATCGTAGGCATCCACATCCGCAGCAATTAGCACTTCGACCAGCCGGTCACTAATTGGAAGCCGGGTGGTTTGTTCAAAGTGCAGAAACATCGGATTAGCATCGACATCGACTACGGCGAACTCACCCTCCGGTGTGATACGCATATCAATAGCGCAGAACCTGAGATCAAGCGTTGCTGACACACGTCGACAAACTCTTTTACCTTCCTGGGGTAATTCTATCGGTCTGACATAGTCACTATGAATCGATGCCGGATAGTCTCCGCGAGCAGGCTCTACAACAGCGGAAAATACTGAATCACCTATAACATAAGCGCGGATTTCTTCGCCAGCTATGTACTCCTGATATTCCACCGGTGTTACCGGCAGATCAGCAATATGACGGGCTATATCATCAATCTGACCAACGTTCCATGATGAGCTGTTCCAACCTGATGGGCGGTAGAGTAAATCTTCATTGGTCAGGCCGAAAAATGCCTGCACGCGGCGAAAATCATTACTGACAATAACTTCCGGCACACGAATACCCTGGGTTCGAATCATCTGTAGCTGACGAATCCGATAACGTGCGTTATTAAGTGATTCAATTGGATTTACCCAATAACACTCCATGCCACGGAACAGACTCCCCAGTGAAGCTTCCGTTTCACGCAGCTCCACTGCATCAGGCATTGAGCCCATAGCACCGGTGCTGGCCAGCAGATCGTCCCAGTGACGGCAATAAACAGAGTTAACAGTTGAAAGATCGATCGCGGACTGACCATCGCGATAACGGATAGTACCTGTCATCGGCAATGCACCATCAAAGGTGATAGTCATGTCTTTTGGATAGAGCCTCGGATCGAAATAGGAAACTCGATTACCGCGAGCAATAATTTTATTATATATAGCTGCTGCATGCTGATCTTCAGCTGTGCCCAAAACCAAAATCATTGTATCTCCGAAGCTCGCATGTGTTCTTACAGCTTCGATAGTTCACAATCCATACCACTGTGCAGTTAGATCGTAAAACGAATTTTGGTCAAATTTGAATTAGTTGTTAACGCCGTTTTCTAATCGAATCATTCCTGATTTTATGAAATAAATCACAAATCTGTGCTCAAACTTATTGCTTATCGGACGCAGCGGATAAGCGGGATTAGACCGTGCTAACACTTTCGTTAAATCGCTGAAAATAAGTTGACGCGCCATAACTTCCTGCAGCCGTGACTATGACGCTAATCTATTGTCGGCATTAGATTGAAATTCCAGCCAGCGGGAAGTACTGGCCAGTGCCCGGCAACAGTCAAACTACTTAAAGCCAGTTTCTAGCTTTTTTTACGATTGGGAATATGCAGCGCGCGATGATCGGCAGCGAGCGCTGCTTCATGAATTGCTTCACTTAAAGTCGGGTGAGCAAAAACAGTTCGTGCTATATCTTCAGCCGTGCCTTTAAATTCCATCACTGTTACACCATGACCAATAAGCTCCGAACTGTGGCCACCAACGATGTGCATACCAAGCAGTTCATCTGTGTGCTTATCTGCCAGAACTTTCACCATACCGGCTGTGTCACGCATGGCTTTGGCTCGGCCGCTGGCTGCAAACGGAAATACCCCACTGTTATACTCTCGTCCTTCTTCCTTGAGTTGCTCTTCGGTCTTGCCGACCCACGAAATCTCCGGGTGCGTGTAGATGACTGATGGAATTGCCTCATAATTAAGATGGCTGTGTTTACCGGCTATGCGCTCAGCAACAGCCACACCTTCTTCTGAACCTTTATGCGCCAGCATTGGTCCACGTACCAGATCACCTATCGCCCAAACACCCGGTAGGTTAGTTTCACAGGCATCGTTAACATGCACCAGGCCGCGCTCATCAATTAACAGATCGGTTTCAGGCGAGATCAACTGATCAATATTCGGCCGACGCCCGACAGCAACAATTACGCGATCAACACTCAGTTGCTGGTCACCGGTCTGATCGGTGTAATTCAGAGTAACACCATCGCCAGTGACCTCTGAAGACATCACACGGGCACCAAGCTTGATATCCAGCCCTTGCTTGGTAAATTGACGAAGCGAATCCTTGGCGATCTGCTGATCAACCATCGGTAGAAATGTATCCTGCGCTTCCAGCACAGTGACTTCCGAGCCAAGACGTCGCCAAACACTGCCCAGCTCAAGCCCAATCACTCCTGCACCAATAACACATAATTTTTCTGGCACTGATTCCCAATCAAGCGCGCCAGCTGAGTCAACCACCACTTCTGCGTTTAAGGGTACGGCACCAATTTCTATTGATCTTGATCCGGTAGCAAGAATGATATTTTCGGCTGTATACGTGGTACTAACGGCGTTGCTATCAAGCACTGCAACCTGATGTTCCGGAAGCAAAGAACCTGTGCCTTTAATCCATTCAATTTTATTGGCGCGAAATAAATGCTCAATTCCACCCGTTAACTCCTGAACAATTTTATCTTTATTAGCCACCATAGAAGGCACATTCGCTCGCACACTGTCGACCTCAATGCCATGCTCAGACAAGCCCGCGGCGGTATCTGAATATATTTGACTACTTTCAAGCAGTGCTTTAGAGGGAATACAACCTACGTTCAGGCAGGTGCCGCCAAGCGCGGCATTACCTTGTTTATTGATCCACTGTTCAACACAAGCGGTTTTTAAACCAAGTTGAGCACAACGAATTGCAGCGACATAACCGGCGGGGCCAGCTCCCAAAACAATAACATCGTATCTATCGGACATAATTTAAGAATGCTCCTGTGGGATCGAAAATGGATTATCCATCGATACCCGTAATATGAGGGGCTCGTAGAATTTCCGAGCGCGTCACCTGAATCGGATTAGCTTATTTAAAACCGGTATTAAAGAGGACATCGCACGCATGAGTGCCATCGCCAATCCGGCAAGCCAGTGCGTTAATTATACCGCAGACAGCGCGTCTACGGAGGATAGCGGCGGAAAAGTTAAGACCCGCTTTATAGTGAATTGTTATCTAATCAGACCTTGATACTGTGTGAAAACAGCCCCTGACCTGCATCGAAACTGTCACACAGACTGAGTATCGGCGGCGGATTTATATTGCCGCCACTGTCGCGCTACAAGGTCGCGACAGTGATGCCTCTTTCACCAGCGCAAACTAGATATCCAGCAGAATTTTCGCAGGTTCTTCAACCAGTTCCTTGATCGTTTTCAGAAAAGTGACCGCGCCTTGCCCATCGACAATTCGATGATCATAAGATAGCGCGACATACATCATCGGTCGGATAACAACCTCTCCGTTTACGGCTACGGGTCGCTCCTGAATGGTGTGCATGCCCAAAATGGCACTTTGTGGCGGGTTCAGTATTGGTGTAGACAACAGTGAACCAAACACTCCGCCATTCGTGATAGTGAAAGTGCCACCGGTCAGATCTTCCATACCCAGCTTGCCCTCTTTCGCACGACCAGCATACTCACCAATCTGAGATTCTATATTCGCTAGTGACAAATTCTCTGCATCACGGACCACCGGTACAACCAAACCGCGATCCGACGATACGGCAATGCCGATATCGCAATAGCCATGGTAAACAACATCATCACCATCAAGTGATGCGTTTATATCAGGGAAACGCTTAAGCGCTTCGGTAGCCGCTTTCACAAAGATAGACATGAAACCCAGTCGAACACCATGGGCTTTTTCAAACTGATCTTTATATTGCGCACGCAAATCTTTAATAGGCTGCATATCCACTTCGTTAAATGTGGTCAACATTGCAGTGGTCTGCGATGCCTGCAGCAGTCGCTCAGCAATACGAGCACGCAAGCGGCTCATCGGCACCCGACGCTCTGTTCTCTCTCCGGGTAAGGGCATCACTGAAGCTGCGGTAGCGGTAGCCGCAGTTGCCGCTACGGCGGCGGAGGTTGCAGCTGGTGCAGCCGCTGGTGCTTGAGTAGCAACTCCGGAGTCCAGATGCGCCTGCACATCAGCTTTACTGATTCGACCATTTTTACCACTTCCGGACACCTGATCAGCAGTCAGATTATTCTCAGCCATAAGCTGTCTGGCGGAAGGACTGGTTGCACCACCGCCACCTCCAGTGGCTGCGGATTCTGCTGCTGGAGCAGGCTCGGCAGCAGCCGATGTTGCCACAGCACCTTCATCGAGTAGGCCGAGCAACTCTTGCGCGGTCACCACTGTGCCTTCGTCCGCAACGATACTCGCTAAAACACCATCCGCGGGCGCGGGCACTTCCAGCACCACTTTATCGGTTTCTACTTCAACCAATACCTCGTCACGTTTAACCGCATCTCCAGGCTTTTTCTGCCAGGCAAGTATGGTCGCGTCCGCCACCGACTCTGGTAATACAGGAACCTTTATCTCAGTACTCATTTGTTTTGTCGAAGCCTATTCGATGTTGGTTTAGATTTTACCGGCGAGTCTGGAATTCTCGACCGGGTGTTGGCTATTTTCCAGAAGTGCCAACGCTTCTTCCACAAGCATGTTTTGTTCTTTAATGTGTTGATTCGCATAGCCGACCGCTGGAGACGCTGACGGTGGCCGGCCGACAAATTCGAGCGCCTGATCATCTCGCAGTATTCTTTCTATCCGATGTCGGGTCGCACGCCAGGCGCCTTGATTGCGAGGCTCTTCCTGACACCAAACCACCCGCTTGGCGTTCGGGTAAGCCGCAATTACAGCTCGCATCTCGATATAGGGAAATGGATAAAGCTGCTCAACCCGAACCAGCGCCACATTGTCTTTCTTAATCTCACGGCGTTTCTCGAGAAGGTCGTAGTAAACCTTGCCGGAGCAAAAAACCAATCGATCGACATCATTAACAGATATCGGGTCGACCTCATCAATTACCGGTTGAAAATGTCCGTCAGCAAGATCTTCAAGCGTGTTCACAGCCAGACGATGGCGGAGCAGGCTTTTAGGGGTCATTACAATCAGCGGTCGACGCATTGGTCGCAGCATCTGCCGACGGATCATGTGATATGCCTGCGCCGGAGTACTGGGAACCAGCACCTGCATATTATCTTCTGCACATAACTGTAGGAATCGTTCCAGTCGGGCAGATGAGTGCTCAGGTCCCTGGCCTTCATAGCCATGCGGTAAAAACATCGCCATTCCGCAGAGCCGACCCCACTTGGTTTCACCAGAGCTAATAAACTGGTCAATAACCACCTGTGCACCATTGGCAAAGTCACCAAACTGAGCTTCCCAGATAACCATGGTATCAGGGTCAGCAGTGGCATAACCATATTCAAACGCGAGCACTGCTTCTTCTGACAACACTGAATCAATTACCAGGAAGTTGGGCTGATCATCGAAGATATTACGCAGCGGCACATAGGATGAACCATCATTCTGGTTGTGTAATACCGAATGGCGGTGAAAAAACGTACCACGCCCGCAATCCTGACCCGACAAGCGCACCGGGTGCCCATGGTAGAGCAATGTGGCATAAGCCAGATTTTCAGCATAACCCCAGTCCAGAGGCAATGCGCCTGCTGTCATCTTACGTCGATCTTCAACGATCTTTTTAACGCGAGATTGAAGCATCAGCCCTTCTGGTAAATTTGTCTGAGCGTTTGCAAGTTCCTGTAATTTTTCAAGTGGCAATGTGGTGTCGTATGAGATCCGCCAGTCAGAGTTTGAATACTCAGCCCACGGAATATAATTTTTCTTTTGGTATTCAAGATCAATCTCTACGCCGGGAGCGACGGTAATTCCTGCGTCCAGTTGATCTCTGTATTTTGCAACCAGATCATCGGCATAGTCAGCGCTAATCTGGTTGGTACTCACCAGTTTATCTGCGTATAACTTTCTGGTGGTTGGTAGCGCCTTGATGGTCTTGTACATCATCGGTTGCGTCGCAGATGGCTCATCCGCTTCGTTATGCCCGTGCCGCCGATAACAAACCAAATCGATCACCACATCCTTTTGAAATTCGTTGCGAAAATCAAGCGCTAGCTGGCTGACAAACAAAACCGCTTCAGGATCATCTCCGTTGACATGAAATATCGGTGCGTTAATCATTTTCGCAACATCAGTGGCGTACAACGTTGAACGCGCATCGGCAACGTTACTGGTTGTAAAACCTATCTGATTATTGACAATAATGTGCACGGTGCCCTTAGTTGAAAAACCACGCGAGTCAGCCATGTTAAAGGTTTCCATGACCACACCCTGTCCGGCAAACGCGGCGTCACCATGGATGCTGATCGGTATGACATCCTGCCCTTCACTATCACCGTAACGATCCTGGCGAGATCTGACAGACCCTTCCACCACCGGCGATACGATTTCGAGGTGTGAAGGGTTAAACGCCAGCGCCAAATGCATATATTTGCCTTCGCTGGTCTTGATGTCTGATGAGAAACCCTGATGATATTTGACGTCACCAGATGATAATTCTTCATCATGGTTGTCTGCATGTTTGCCCTCAAATTCTGAAAACAATTCAGCCGGATTTTTACCCAGTATATTCACCAAAACATTCAGACGACCACGATGAGCCATCCCGACCACAAATTCTTTGCAACCCGCATCACTGGCACGTTGTACCAAAGAGCTCATCACAACGATCAGGCTTTCGCCACCTTCCAAAGAGAATCGCTTTTGGCCGACATATCGAGAGTGAAGATAGCGCTCTAATCCTTCAGAAGCGGTGAGTCTTTCAAGCAGCCATTTCTTTGAATCAACACTGAGGTCAGGCTTGCTCCAGTAACTTTCAATTCGCTGCTGCAGCCATTTTTTCTGCGTCGTATGATTGATATACATATATTCGTAACCAATCGTGCCGCAATAAATTTTCTCAAGGTGTGCGACGATATCTTCCAGAGTGGCAACGTCGATCCCGTGCAACGCGGGTGTCTGAAATTCAGTTTTAAGATCAGCACCTGAGAGTCCGCACTCGTGCAGCTGCACTTCGCGAATTTCAAGTTTTTCCATGCGATCGAGCGGATCAATATCAGCTAGCTGGTGACCTCGCGTTCGATAGGCATCAATCAGGCTGCCCACCTGAATTTGTTTTCTTTCGTGCTCTGCCGAGGACGCAGCAACTGGGCCGCCACTGCGAGAGGAAGAATTTCGTGTGATATCGTAAAAGTGTTGACGAACTTCGCTGTGCGGAATATCCCTGGCTTGCCCGTTGACCATGGGTAATTGCTCAAAATATTTCCGCCAGGACTCCGAAACCGAGTTCGGATCTCGCAAATAACTTTCATACTGCTGTTCGAGATACACAATGTTGCCACCGTCGAGCATCGAGGTGTCTCGCAACATTTTCATACTGGACATTTTTTTTCCGCAACCGCTGAGTTGATGGTAGAGAAGTAGAATAGATGATTGAGCGTTTATTGCCACTTGGGACTCTCGCAGATCGATCAGGTTCAAACCAGCGGAGCGCATTGATTGACTATGCCAGAATTAGCACCGACTAGCCTGGCTTGCAGCGCCAATCCCAGTAGCAGCACAAGAATACCGCACCGCTAATTCTGATTCGAGTTACACGACTGATTATTTGCATGGAAGTCACCGTGTTTTTCGTATCACCTTGTTCAGGTATCAGACGACTCGCAATTCACTTGCCAGAGATGAGGATGCGCCCAGTTTTTTCCATTCAACCAGTCGGGCGCGGATTTATAGCTTTTAATATTAAATTCATACAGGTTATAAGACGTGTGTTTCGCATGAGCGACGCCCCGACGAGTAAAACCCAATGCCAGACTATCCGCCATGGACCACTCTGGTGTTTGCATCGTGTTGACGACCAGATGCAGAATTTTAACGACAGACCTGTCTCGTAGATATCCAAGCAGCCGTATCACTACGGTACGTTTATTTTTTTCAGCCTTGCGAAAATCACTGATCACCAACGCATCTGTGTGGGAAAATCCTGTTGATGCACCCGCCAGAATATCGGTCATTTTAAAACGCCTGACGGGTGACACGAATTGATGCGCCTCAAAATGGTGTGTCATTGTCTCCGTCAGATCGCCTGTGACAAGTACGGCTCCCTCTCCGGACAACGCTGGCAGCAGCAGGGTTTCTGCGATCCATTCAGAATTCCCATGGTTGCTGGCAGGCCTGTTGCTCACTGTGCCGGCTATTTATGCGTATCCTGATATTGTTTTTTTTGATCTGCGGTGGCCTCGGTCTGATATTTGGCCTTCCATTCGTCGTACGGCATGCCATAAACCATCTCCCGAGCCTGCTCCAGTTCGATATCCACATTGCGTTGCTCAGCTTCCTCTCGGTACCACTTTGATAAACAATTTCGGCAGAATCCCGCCAGATTCATTATATCAATGTTCTGCACCTCGGTGCGTTGTTGCAAATGACTCACCAGACGTCGAAACGCAGCAGCTTCCAGTTCAGTTTGTTGGTCTTTATTCATATTAGATACCCATTGCGGTTATGTTGCAGCATATTCCAAGTATACTCCGTGTTGCGCTTGAAACAGACGCTCGTCGAACACTTCTTTCACCTTCACGTCGAAAATCATGGATATACTGCTTGTTTCACTGATAGTTGCTGCCATCTGGCTGTGGTGGTCCAGCGCGCAAAGCCGGGAAAGTGCAGTAGTTCTTGCGCGCAATGCCTGTACACAATGCAAGGTGCAGCTACTTGATGAAACAGTAACACTGAGTAAAGTCGGGCTGAAACGCAACAATCGCGGCCATGTAAGTATTGCCCGAACCTATAATTTTGAGTTCAGTACCACCGGGGCTAACCGGCGCGGCGGAGTGATAGAACTACTGGGCAAGCAGCTGCTGAGTATGCATCTGGACGTGGATAAAGAAGAACTGCCTGTTTAACTCGCAGAAGAATTATGCGAACTCAATGAGTATCACGGTAAAATTCGCCCATTTTTAATTTTGGAGACCCCTAAATGAGTCAGTGCCCATGCAACTCCGGCATCGAATTCTCAGATTGCTGTGCGCCTTACCTGAAAGGCAAAAAGAAACCCGAAACTGCGCTTGCACTGATACGGTCCAGATATACAGCACATACCTTTGCCAATATCGATTATATCCAGACTACCCATCACCCGGCTCATCGACATGAAATTGATGTCAAAAGTACCCGAGAATGGGCTGAAAACTCGGAGTGGCTAAGCCTGGAAATCCTCTCCTTCACTGATGGTGGAGAGAACGATGAGTCAGGCACCGTTGAATTTATCGCCAAATTCAACGATGCCAAGGGAAATCTAATCAACCACCATGAGGTTAGCCTGTTCGCCAAATCAGAAGGTGACTGGTATTTCGTGGATGCAGAGGCACCGAAGGTAAAACAGGTAAGACGCGAAGTGCCGAAAGTTGGCCGCAATGATCCCTGCACTTGCGGTAGTGGAAAAAAATTCAAAAAGTGTTGCGGTAAAGCCGCCTGAGTGGCCCGGATTAGACCTCTCTGATGCGCCGCTTAAGATTTGGCAATTTAAAATCGGGGGCTGATTTATGCCCTCAATGACCTTTTAGCAGGAATTCACGCACTGCGGCCGCGAATACCTCGTTATCATCAGACGCCACCATATGGGCCGCATCAGCAACATCCACATATTTCGCGTGTGGCACAATCTGCAGAAATTCATCAGCCGTTTCACGACTGACAATCTCACTAAGCTTACCGTGGACCAACAGCACTGGCAGGGTTAACGATCTCGCGGCCGCTTTTTGACGATTGATTATTTCCTCACCAAAATGACTCACATGTTCCAGCAGAAGGGGATCCCAGTGCCAATAGTACCGACCATCCGCCTTTAATCGCAGATTTTTTAACAGGCCGGCCAGATCACCGGATCGCGCCTGCCGACGATGCGGCTGGTAGGCTGCAATGGCCTTTGCAGCTTGTTCAAGAGACTCAAAACCACCGCTGTAACCATTCATAAATTGCAGTATTCTCGCCACGCCCTCCGGGTCAACTCTGGGAGTGATATCCACCAGAACCAGCGCTGAAAACAACGGATCGGGTGATTCCCCCGCGGCCAGCAGTGCGGTGATTCCGCCCAGCGATGCCCCAATCACAATCGGCATCGATCCCTGCACCCCGACACATTTTACAATTATTTTCAAATCACTGATCAGGGTGTCAATGTCATAATCACCGCCGCTGCTCCAGCCACTTTCACCGTGCCCACGCGTATCGACTGCGATTGCACGAAATCCCTGAGTTGCAAGCGATTTAGCAGTGCTGTCCCAGGAATGACGGGTCTGACCTGCGCCATGCAAAAGCAGGATGGCAGGGTGGGCTTTTTCACCAAAAGCTGTGCTCACTATCTGAAGCCCGTCAGCCATGGTAAAGGTGAGTGTTTCGGATCTCTGCATCGCGATGTCCTACCCTTTCTGGATAGAAGTTTGATTTTTGTAGAAAAATAGTAATCAATGACGATCACACGTAGGCCGAAACAATCTCGTAAAGGTTGTCGAAACCAGCCACCCACTGTAACGATACGGTTCAAAAAATGACAGAAAAACCATGGCTTAGCAGCTACCCCGCAGGTGTACCTGAGTATGCGGACATTGATGCCTATCAAAGTGTTGTAGATATTTTTGAGGAAAGTATCTCTAAATTTCGCGACAAAGTGGCCTTTCTCAGTATGGGTGCCGAAATTACTTATGGAGACCTCGATAACTACTCACAGGCACTGGCAAACTGGATTCACGCTAGCGGAAAATTTGAAAAAGGGGATCGAATCGCTGTCATGATGCCCAATTTACTGCAGTACCCAATTGCAGTACTTGGAATCCTGCGCGCAGGAATGGTGGTGGTTAACACCAACCCGCTATACACCTCACGCGAACTTAGCCACCAGCTTAGCGATTCCGGCGCCAAAGGAATTATCGTTGTTGAAAACTTCGCCAGTACACTGGAATCGGTATTGTCGGAGGTAAACCCTGAGGTCATTATCACCACACGCATCGGCGATATGCTGGGCTTTCCAAAATCACTGATAATCAATTCGGTGCTTAAGTATGTGAAGAAAATGGTGCCTGCTTTTTCACTACCAAATAGTATTTCTTTACGCGATATTCTCGCAGAAGGCGCAACCCGATCCAAACCTGACAAACCTGTACTCGGCCATGAGGATCTGGCTTTTTTACAGTATACCGGAGGCACTACCGGCGTCGCCAAAGGGGCAATGCTGACCCACGGTAATATGGTCGCTAATATGCAGCAAGCATATGAGTGGATAAAACCCATCGAAATCAACGAAGGTAAAGAAGTCATCATCACTGCACTACCGCTCTACCATATCTTTGCCCTGACTGCTAACTGCCTGGTCTACTCAAAAACGGGTGCAAAAAATATACTAATTCTTAATCCACGTGACATGAAGGGTTTTGTCAAAGAATTATCCAAATATAAATTCACAGCCTTCACCGGAGTCAACACACTGTTCAACGGCCTATTGAACACACCGGGCTTTGATAAGGTAGATTTCTCTAGCTTAAGTATCACGCTTGGCGGCGGTATGGCAGTCCAGCAGTCTGTCGCAGAAGAGTGGAAGCAAGTCACCGGTTGTCCACTGGTTGAAGCTTATGGCCTGACCGAAACCAGTCCTGCAGCCTGCATTAATCCGATCACCATGAGAGATTTTAACGGCGCCATAGGATTACCAATTTCATCAACTGAAGCCTGTGTTAAAGATGAGAACGGCAAACAACTGCCTGCAGGCGAACGCGGTGAATTATGTATTCGCGGCCCTCAGGTAATGAAAGGCTATTGGCAACGAGAAGAAGCCACACGTGAAGTTATTGATGATGACAACTGGCTGCATACCGGTGATATTGCAGTCATGGACGAAAAAGGCTATTTCACAATCGTAGACCGATTAAAAGATATGATTCTGGTGTCTGGCTTCAATGTCTACCCTAATGAGATAGAGACAGTTATCGCCGCCCACCCTGATGTGCTCGAGTGCGGTGCAATCGGCGTTCCCGACGACCATTCAGGTGAAATCGTGAAAATCTACGTTGTGGCCAAAAATAAATCGCTCACTGAAGAAACAATCAATGATTACTGTCGCGAAAAACTGACCGGCTATAAACGGCCAAAATTGATAGCCTTCGTTGACGAATTGCCAAAATCCAATGTTGGTAAAATCCTGCGACGTGAATTGAGAGAGCTCGATAGCGCCAAGGGTTAGCAAACAATTCGGCGCATCTATTACCGTGATGTAGTTTCACGGTAATAGAGTGAGTCAATTTTGATAGTTGGAGGGCTGGTCCATGTTTCGGTTTCAGCTCAACGATTCGCACCAGGGATTCAAATACGAGTCGACCACTATCTGATTGTAGAGGTTTACCAAAGACCGGGTGTATCAGTCCTCCAGATTCTCTAGTCGGGATACTTCTGCAGCCTGCCAGCCTTTTTCGCTTTTGGTTTGCAGATACTCTACTTGCTGCCCTTCAGCCAGCGTTTTGTAGCCGTCTCCTTCTATAGATCTATAGTGGACAAATACGTCCTCACCGGCCTCATTCACGATGAAACCATAGCCTTTGGCGTTGTCAAACCACTTGACGGTGCCGATTGATTTTTCCATGCTCTGTGAACCCTTTTCGCCGCACTGTATCTCTAGTTCCTGGATACTTGGCGGATATTAATATTAGTAGTTTTATTTAAACCGCTGACACAACTTTCCTGGCAACCGACACATCCACCTACCCCCAAGTCGGAGGCAGCGAAACCGGTAGAATCCTTTACACCGAAGAGCCAAGGTCACTTTTAGAAACCGCAGGTGTGCCAACGTGCCTTCTCTTCCTTGTAAGATTTATCTTACAACGACTTCGCGCAAATGTCGCGTGGATATTCAAGTCAGAGTCGCTATTACTGCGGTTCACCCTTGCATGAAAGCAATATTGGCTAGTTTTACTCCAAATCGGACTATTTTCCGGCCGAACATTTTTCGCGGAGCGCGCGAAACGATCTCATAGACATCGTCTGTGAGACCTTTTTTAACGACTGGTTCTTTCAGACACTGCTGAATTTGGCTGACGATCTGCGTCAAACCTTCACCAGCTCAGCAAGCACTGGCAAGGCTCGCAGCCACTTGCAGGTTGCTATCAAGCAACACGATCACCGTATCAATCACTCGAAAAAACAACGCTGAAATATTCAACTTTCCGGATCACGGGCCGCTACCCTTAGCGCAACAGAACACCGGGACATCTGCGTACTTTCTAAGAGGTCCCATTCGCGCACGGGATCATCACAAGCAGTGAAAATTTTCAGCATCAGTTTCCTACGTCCTGCTGTTTTGTTTTGCACAATGATCTTCATTTTCGCGTTCTCGACTCATCAGAAAATCTACTCACGTCTTTGGCATGAACCTCTGGACGTAATAGTCTACCCAATCAACGGCGACGGTACGCTTGAAACCCACAACTACATCAAGTCCCT
>CAZNOB010000126.1:0-15789 GCA_964574535.1 uncultured Granulosicoccaceae bacterium
AAGATCGCGTGCAGTCAGTGGTTCGCAGTAGCGCTTGTTTCTGGATGGGCACTAGCTATGGGAAGTGTCCAGCCGATAGTGGCGATCAGCCCATCTTTCTGCGATCTCCATGTCATGTGTTACCAGTATCACGGCAATACCTCGGTCTTTGGCGATGTCTGCAATCATCGCCAGCGTTTCTCGTTGCGTAATCGGGTCGAGTCGTGACGTGGGTTCGTCGGCCAGCAAGATGGCGGGCCTGGCGGTCAGGGCGCGGGCAATAGATATCCTTTGCAGCTCGCCGCCTGAAACCGCATCGGGGCGTCGCTCCAGCATTGATGGTTGAATGCCAAGTTGAGACAAATACCCCGACACGACTGACCAGTCGACGGCATGCAGGCGCGCAACGTCACGCAGGCTTTTCCCCAGCGAGACCTTAGCCGGGAAAGCTGCGGGTGGATCCTGGTAAAGTTTTTGGATGCCGGTGGCGGGCACGGATGCCGTGCGTGTTATGTGCCCTTGTTCCGGGTCTCTTATCCCTGCCAGTACATCTAATAATGAGGTCTTGCCCACGCCACTGGGACCAGAGATGGCAACGCGCTCATTGGCATGAAGCTTAAGACTAAAGTGTTTAAGCAAACACTTGTTGCCACGCCAGATACAGAGGTCTTCGGCGCTCAGCAGAAGTTCACCGCTTTTGGCTGCTGGTTGTTTGGGCCATGCTTGCGGATCAGCGTCCAGCAGCAGTTGGGTGTAGTCAGCTCGTGGGGTGGCTAATACCTCTTTGGTTGATCCGCTTTCAACCAGTTTGCCGGATTTCAACACCAGGATGTCTCCCCCCAGGCGTCTGGCAACCGAGGTTTCGTGGGTGATGGTCACCAGCGTACCACCTTGATCCGGTTTCTTTGCCAGCAGGCTGATTACTTTGGCGCTGCGTTCGGTATCGAGTCCCTTGGTCGGTTCATCAGCGATCAGTACCGGGGCATCGGCTGCGGTAGCTGCGGCAAATGCGACACGTTGTGCCATGCCTCCGGACAGTGCTCCGGGCAGACGTCGTTCAGCACCTTTGAGATCCAGTGTATTGAAGTCAGCCCGGGTGGCTGTTGATGCTGCCCGGTTGCCCATGCCTGCCACCAGGCGGTGTGACTCATGAACCTGTGTGGAAGCACGCATCAGGGGATCCAGTGCAAGCCAGGGCTCTTGCGGCAAGATGGATATCGCTCGGCCCCAAAAGCCGGAACGCTCTTCCGGACTGAGCTGGTCAATGCGTTCACCGTTTAGATGAATGACTCCATTAGAACTTAAGCCGTCCGGTAAAGTGCCAAGTATGGCTTGAGCGAGTAAACTTTTACCCGCCCCCGTTTCACCCATTATAATCAGTGCCCGGCCAGCCGGCTGGCTAAAGCTGATGGGTCCCAGTAGTTGCTTCGTGCCAGCGTGAACAGTTAGTGCTTCAACGGCGATAGTGATGTCAGTCATGCCGGTTTACTCACGCCAACAGATAAATGCAGGGCCAGCACTGTCAGCACGAGACACAGTACGGGCTGCAAGATAAGAAATGGTGCTTCGCGCCAAAAAGGTAATAGTTGGGTCATCATGACTCCCCATTCGGCAGTTGGTGGTCGGATGCCAACACTGACGAAGCCCAGCGCCGCTACTGCTGTTACGGCAGTCGCCGCACCGAAGGCGGCAATGGTTAACAGGCCGGGGCCGATTTCTGGTAGCAAGTGCCGTTTCACTACATGTGCCGCACCAAATCCCAGTAATCGCGATGCTTCTACGGAGGGTTCGGCAAGTACCACCCGAGACCGCTGCCGTGTGTAGCGAAAATACTCTACCCACAAAGTGAGTGACAAGCCGACATAGAGTGCCCACCAGGAACCCGGGGAAATGGCGGCGAGCATCAGCACCAGCAGCAAACCGGGCAAGGCGAGAACGGCGTCTGCGAATAAAGTGAGTAAGCGTTCAGTCCAGCCACCGTGCCAGCTGGCCAGAATGCCAAGGAAGGTGCCGGGTACGGCAGCAGTGAGTACCGACAGGGCGGCCAGAGACAACGACAGTTGCGCACCGGATAGCAAACGCGCCAGCATGTCACGACCCAGGTGGTCGGTGCCTAGCCAGTGTTGTGCGCTGGGGCCTTGCAGCGTATGCATTAAAGACTGATGCGCAGGGTCTATACCGATGAGGTCGGGTCCCAACACGGCACACAGTGCCAGTGCTGCAAGCAGGCAGTAACCAATTATTCGTGACAGGGGTAAGCCACGTTGTTGCGGTAAGGTAGAGAGGATCTGGGTATTGCTCAATCGATGGATCTCCTGCGAGGGTCGATACCGTGGCAGCAAAGATCGATAATTAGATTGAGCAAAACGTAAAGCAGCCCCAGTGTGAGTGCTGTGCCCTGAACCATGGCAACATCACGACCGAAGATAGCGTGTACCAGGGCGTGACCAATACCTGGCCAGGCAAATACGGTTTCCACGATAACTACGCCTTCGATCAAATAAGCCAGTTGCACTCCGACATAGGCGACGACCGGCAGAGCGGCATTGCGCACAACGTGACGTCTCAGAGTTTGTTCGGATGACAGCCCTTTGGTGCGGGAAAACAAGCGCCATTCCGCGGTCATGGCTTCACGGACTGCGTCGCGGACCACGCGGCTGGACACTGCCGCCAGGCCGAGCCCCAGCGTTAGCGACGGTAGAATAAGGTGTTTAGGACTTTGGAACCCTGCGACAGGCAGTAACTTCATGTGCACAGCAAGCGCGAGAATCAGCAATATGCCAAGGGCGAAGGCCGGCACTGCGCGAAAGACAATCGAGGCACCCAGGCTGATACGGTCCAGAATCCCACCCGGGCGCAGTCCGGCGGCCACGCCAACGGGCACAGCAATCAACAGAGAAACAAAAACGCCTGCACCGGCAAGCAGTAGTGAATGACCAAGCTGGACTTTGACTTCTTCTGCCACGGCGGTGCCGGTGACTGCGGATTTTCCGAGGTCCAGCTTAGCCAGTGAGCCCAGCCAGGTTGCCAGTTGCACGAGCTTTGGTCGATCCAGTCCCAGCTCTGTGCGAACAACGTCTGCCGAGGTGCCATCCATCATGTCGTAGCCGTAGCGCCCGGCGGCGATTCGATAGGCAGAATCACCGGGCAGGGCTTGCATCATGGAGAAGCTGACTATACCGACCACTACTGCGACCAGCACTGCCTGCGAGGCCCGCCCGGCAAGGGCGGACCAAAGTCCTGACGATCGAATCACTCAGCAGCCCAGGAGAGATTGTTCAGGCGGTATTTTCGCTCTAGCGGATCGACCACATAGCCTTCCAAACCAGTGGCAACGGAGACCGTGTGTTGATACCAGACGATCGGAATCAAGGGTAGTTGCTCGTGTAGAGTGTCGACAACAGTAGCGATGTTCGAGCTTCGTACTGCCTGATCGTTGGTGGCGGCGATGTTTTCCAGCGCTTGCGCAACTTCAGCGCTGTCCCAGTTCATTGCTCCCCAGTCACCACCGCCGGGGCCGAAGTCCTGCAGTACTGTGCCAATGGGGTCAGGCGTGAGTCCGTAGTTGCGAGCGTAGAGTGCCACATGCAGCGAACCGTCCTGGTGACCCGCTGGAATTTCCGAGAAGTTGCTGACACTGACTTCCAGTTCTACACCAATGGCGCGCCATTGAGCCTGCAGGGCAGCCGCAATCAGGGGCAGTTCGGGGCGGTCCGGGAAAGTGCGAAGTAATATCGAAAAGCGCTCGCCATCACGACTCAGGATACCGTCGTCACCGGCAAGCCAACCGAGTTCGGCCAGTAGTGCTTTGGCCGCTTCTATATCCTGCGACAGTGGTTCGAGTTTATCGTTATGCCATTGATCCAGTGCAGGAGGGAATAGCTGTGATGCGGTCGCTTCTGGAAAGCGTGTAATCGCGGTGGCGATACCAATACGATCTATCGCCAGGCTCAGGGCGCGGCGTGCGCGTGGGTCTTCAAGAAACTTGTGCCCGGCATTGAGCTTGAGTGCGACAACGCGAGGGATGGGGACTGCTATGGTGTCTACAGCGTCGATCTCGCCCAGCCGGGTATAGCCCGACGGATCGAGTGAAAAAACCAGATCAGCATCACCGCTCTCAGCTAAAAGCGCTCGCGTCTCTGCGCGACCTGCGGCGAGATAACTGACTTTTTCCAGTTTCGCTTTGTTGCCCCAGTAGTCGGCAAAGCGTTTTACGTCCAGGCTTTGTGGTGGGGTGAAAGTATCTACTGCAAAGGGGCCTGTGCCAATGGCTGCGATGTACGAGCCTTCTTTATCCAACGAAGCCGGGGCTGCAATGACAGTGGTGCTGTGGGTCAATAGTGCAGGAAGTGCAGCAAAAGGGCTGTCAAGGGTGATCACCACTTGGTTTTTATCGGTCTCGATCGTCGAGATAGGTGCCCTTTTAAGAATACCCGGGTTAGCAGATGCACGTTGCAAAGCCTCTGCTGTTATCTCCGCTGTAAGTTGGCTGCCGTCATGGAAGCTGACGCCATCGCGAAGGCTGAAACGCCAGCTCAGGCCGTCTTCACTCATCTGCCAGTCTGTAGCGAGCCCGGGTACCAGAACACCGTCGACCGTAGCGTCTACCAGCGTTTCCATCACCCCAAGGCGATAAAATGCAAAACCTGAAACTGAAGGTTCATAGCTGGTTATCTCCCAGGGTGAAGAGACATTTAGCCGGGTTTTGTCAGCGGCAATAGTCGTTTGTGAAGCGAGTACGCTTGTCGCGATTAAAGTCATCGCAAGAGCTTTAAACATGAGAGGTTCCGTTTTGTGGGATTGATGTTTATAGAGTGAAGATGCTGTATTTTGCAGGTAATACTGTCCAATAAATTGATATGTTATAACATAACTTATTTGGCTGCTAGTTCCAGAGGGGAGTAAATTCTGATCTGCAAAACATACTCAAGTATGCTGAACGTCAATGTTATGTACCCGGAAGCGCTAACTCTACAGGCCATCTATGTCTACCAGTTCTATTGGACTTTCCGATCAGCTTCACGACTATCTGTTGTCCGTGTCTGCCCCTGCCGATCCGCTTTGGCAAAGGTTAAACGACGAAACCTTAGCAGCAGTAGGCTACAACATGCAGATCTCGCGCGAACAAGCGCAGTTTATGGCTGTGCTACTAAAACTGATGAATGTAACCAATGCGTTGGAAATAGGCACTTTCACCGGTTATAGCGCGCTTACTATTGCTCGAGCATTGCCCGTTAACGGACGCCTGATCGCGTGCGATGTCAGCGCCGAATGGACGTCAATTGCCAGACGCTACTGGAAAGAGGCAAAGGTCGATCACAAGATTGATTTAAAAATTGCGCCTGCACTGGTTACGCTGGATAGTTTGATAGGTGAAGGTTTGTCGGAATCCTTTGATTTCGCTTTCATTGATGCCGACAAATCAAACTACGTAGATTACTACGAACGGTGCCTGACTTTAATCCGGCCAGGTGGCATTGTCTGTGTGGATAATACCCTTTGGGGCGGTTCTGTTGCCAACCCGGATAAAAACGACGCCGACACAATCGCGATACGTGAGTTAAATCAAAGATTGTTTGAAGACGAGCGTGTGGAATCAAGTTTGATTCCCATTGGAGACGGGCTCCACCTGGGGTTAAAAACCCAAAATGTCGCAGGGGAGTGAGTAAAGCAAATCTGGCAGTTACCTTCACTGGTTTCGGTAACTGCCAGACTTGTGTGGCAAGTTTAAGGGTTCATGCCCTTCAGATATTTAAACGCTTCACTTTCTGTGGAAAGCATTAGTGTGGTGTTGTCTTTAATCACCGACTTATACATTTCCATGGTTTTCTGAAACTCGAAGAAGTCTGCTGATTCTTCATTTTTGTTATAAGCGTTGGCATAAATCTCAGTCGCTTTGGCATCTGCTGCACCACGTATTTCTTCTACTTCCCGGTAGGCTTCAGACTGGATTTTATTGAGTTCACGTTCTCTAAAACCATTGATACGAGCGGCCTCACCATTACCTTCAGAGCGAAAACGTTCAGCTATTTGTCTGCGTTCACTGATCATGCGATCGTATATTTTCGGGCGTACGCTTTCATTGTAGTTAATCCGCTTGAATCGAATGTCGAGTAATTCGATGCCAAACACTGTAACTTTCTGTGCGGCTGCATTGAAAATTTCCTGTTCCACCAATTGACGCCCTTTGGAGATGGGTACCAGTGATCCCAGAGTGGCTGTATCTTCTTCTGTTAATGAGGCATCAAGCAGTGGCTGTCTGTCTTTAGTGGTTCTAATGATTTCAATTAATTCGTGCTTGGCCACGGCGTTGCGTGTTTCACTGCCGAGAATATCGTCGAGCCGGGATTGTGCACTGCGCTCATCTCGTAGTCGTAACAGGTACTGGAGTGGATCAACTATTCGCCACCGTGCAAACAAATCTACTGCAATATAGAGTTTGTCTTTTGTGGGCATGTTGCTCGGGTTTCCATCCCATTCAAGTATGCGTTTTTCGATCGGGTTTACTTTCTGGATGAAGGGGACTTTGAATTTCAGACCTGCTTCGGTCACTGCTTTTCCAACGGGTTTGCCGAATTGCGTAATGATCACCTGCTCGGTTTCTTTGACGGTATAGACTGAGTTTGAGATCAATATAAAGAACGCGGCGATAACAATCAGAATAAGTACTTTCATTGAGTAAGCCCCCGGCCACCCAGTGGCAGTAAAGGTAAAACTTGTTGTGATTTATCATCCATAATTATTTTGGAGTCCAGGCCAGGTAACACTTCTTGCAGAGTTTCAATGTAGATCCTGCGTCGTGTTACTTCGGGAGCTTTCAGGTATTCCTCCAGTACAGCGTTGAATCTGGCAGCATCACCTTCTGCTTCATTGATACGTTTTAGTCGGTACCCGTCAGCGGCACGAATTCTCTGATCTTTTTCGCCTTCTGCCAGTGGTACCACTTTATTGTATTCGCGTCGTGCCGCGTTAATGAGACTCTCTTTTTCTTGTTGAGCCTGATTCACTTCGTTAAAGGATTCCTGCACTGGTCGTGGCGGGTTTATGTTTTTCAGCTGAACCTGGTCAATACTCACACCGATACCATATTTGGTGGTGAGTTCCTGCATTTTTACTAATGCTTCGTCTTCAATTTCCTGTCGACCGATAGTGATGACTTCGTCAACTGTTCTGTCTCCAACAACCTCCCGCATCACAGACTCTGACAGATCACGCAGAGTTTCACCGGGGTTGCGAACATCGAACATGTACTTTCTGGGGTCTTCAATTCGGTATTGAATTACCCATTCGACCAATGCGGCGTTGAGATCACCGGTGACCATCTGGCTTTGTGCCTGGGGGTCGGCACGGGTTTGGTCTCGGTTGGTTGCACCACTGGTAGCGAATCCGAACTCCTGCTTAAGTTGACGTTTCACCGGTACAATGATGACTTCGTCTGCTCCCCACGGCACTTTGAAGTGAAGGCCGGCAGATTCTTCCTTTATGTATTTACCGAAACGAGTGACCAGTCCCACGGAGTCGCTTGGTACTGTGTAGTAGGCAGTGTAGATCAGCAGGCCAAGGGCAATCAGCCCGGCGAGGCCCAGTATGGGAAATAATCCCCCCGGAGCACTCATGCTGGCACCGCCGGAGCCTCCGCCGCCAGAACCACCGCCGCCAGAACCACCGCCGCCAGAACCACCGCCAGAACCTCCACCGAATCCACCGCCTGATTTTCCGCCGCCCCCGCCGCCGCCGAACAGTTTTCCGAGCTTTTTCTTTTGTTCGCGAAATATCTCGTCAAGGTCGGGTGGTCCGCCTGACGAATGGGAGGCGTTGCCGGGCTTCCATTCGCTTGCCCTTACAACGTTTGAGTTGTCTTTCTCTGCTGCCATGATGTTATTCTCGATTTATTGACCAGTGTTACAGCAAGTGATTCAGAGGCTTGCTGAAGGTATTGTTTTGTCTATTGTCAGGGTTGTCGTACGACTGTCTGCGTTAAATGCCGGGTGATTGTTGTCGAACAATCAATCAGCGGTATCGGTTTAGAGGGAGACTCGTTGCTAAATCCTGATTTTGTTATAGAAGGGATTGGCTCAGTTTGCTAATGATAGGTGAAATCGTACGGGCTTCGGTAGTGGGTTCCGCTTATTTCCGTATTATGCACCTTTGTCGCAATGATAGGACAATAATAGAGTGTGCGACAGCGCATCGTTCGCCGGGGCGGATGCTCCCGGGCCTCCGGCAGGGATGTTCCTCCCGGGCTATCCCGTCTTGTGCATTCTTTCAACGTACAAAGCCGTGGCGCCGGCAACCGCTACGGGCATAATAAACAGATTCAGCAGTGGAATTATGCTTATAACCGCTACAGTAAAGCCAAAACCCATAGCCTGAGAGCGGCGTGATTTTAGTTGTGTTTTTATCTGTTTGAAGCTCATGCCGTGATTGCCCATCGGGTAGTCCAGATATTCAAGTGCAAACATCCAGGCGCCGAACGCAAACAGTAAAAAAGGCGCTATTACGTTCACGATGGGGATAAAGCTCAATAGCAGCAGCGGGATCATCCACAGTGCCAGATACAACAGTTTTGATAGCTCGGAGGCCAGGGTTTTGGGGAGGGTTTTCAGTAGAAAAACTACTGACGGGTCGCTGCCAGGGGGTTTGCCTGTCATTTGTTGTTCGACGCGTTCTGCCAGCAGGCTATTGAATGGTGCCCCGATCAAATTGGCCAGCAATGTAAACACGTAACCAAGTACTACAGCGAGCGTGACACCTATCAGAAATTGCAGGACATTTTGTATTACACCCAGTATCCAAATATCACCGAAGCGTTCAAAAACGGTCCAGTTGAATAACCAACCTGTGATCCACCCGTATAACAACCAGCCCAGGCCGGCAAACACCAGTATGTTGATGGCCAGTGGAATGAGTACAAAACGGCGCAGGCCAGGTGTTCTGACCAATCGCCACCCTTTGGCGAGGAATCCCGTCGCGTCTAGAAAGCCGTTATCTTGCATTTTTTCATCATAACTTTAATTGATTACTGATATCGGTGTAATAGCGGCTTGCGGGAATCGTGGATGGTTTCCGAATGGACATTGCGGTTGCCAGTATCTGCTGGTCCTGGTTGCAGATTACACACAAAGTGGAATAGTTTGTTTTCGTATCTGGTGTTACCGGTACGGTGGCGGTGCCAACAAGTATTGAGATTATGTTATACAGAGAAATCAGTTAACGCAGGAGAGACCAGGATGAATATTTCATGTGACTGTGGATCGTTTAAAGCGAGGCTGAAATCTTTTCCAAAAAATACCCCGGGGCGTTTGGTTTGTTATTGCCGTGACTGCCAGTCTTTCTTGCACAGAATCAAGCGTGCGGACGTTCTGAATGCGTTTGGGGGTACTGAAGTAATACCTGCCTACCCGAAAGAGATGGAATTGCTGTCGGGGGCTGAAAATCTGAAGTGTTATCGTCTTACTCCACAGGGAATGTATCGATGGACAGCTGGCTGTTGTAATTCACCAATCGCAAATACCAGGCGAAATTTTCCGTGGGCGGGGATTTTTTACACGGCCTACACAGCACACAATCCAGATGCATTGAATGAACTTGGTGACATTAAAGCCAGTATCTTTGGTCGGGATGCTCTGCAGGGTGCTCCCGGCAGAATATCTGACAAAATCGTGTTTAGGGAAATGTTGGTTGTCATGCCATTTATTATCAAAGGCAAGATTCTGAAGATGCATCAAGCGTCACCGTTCTTTGAGTCCGATGGCAAGGTGCCCATTAGTGAGCCTGTCATTCTGGATGGCGAAAATAACTAAAAAATTTTTGCATCACGCTCTTTGTTTTTCCATATCCGCCAGCGGTTTGCTGTGTGTGCTTGCAGTCGTATAGGTCAGGTGTGACTTGTCAAGGTCTTTTCAGGGATGGACTATCAGAAAAATATCTTGAAAATAGATACCTATCGGAGTAGAACTTTAGCGTGGATATTACTGATGTCTGCGCGATCTGAAAATTCCAAAAACTGGAGGAAAATAGTGGCTAGATTAAAGTTGACGAAAATCGCTGCCTGTGTGGCAGGCCTGGCAATTTCTGCCTCGGCCACCGCCGATATCGGGGTGTTTGCGACTTCGGGCAAAACGATGGGGGATCATACCTTTATCGAGCAAGGAGGCCAGAAGGCAGAAAACATTAAAAAAATTCTGCAAAATATCAAAATGCCTGAAGGGTTCAAAATAGATTTATATGCAATTGTTCCCGATGCTCGTGATATGGCGATGGCGCCACAGGGGACAGTCTTATTTGTTGGAACCCGTAAAGATAAAGTCTGGGTTGTGTCCGATCGTGATCGAGACGGCGTCGCTGATGAAGTTAAAGACTTCGCACCGTCTTTAACTTTCGATGTGCCTAACGGTGTGCAGTTCAGTAAGGATGGCTTTCTATTCGTTGCTGAACGCAATCACGTGAGAATGTTTCCAGCGGCGGAGTTTTTCTATGAAGGTCCGGATGTAGTTGCTGTTGATATTGTTCCTAAGGGCGAATTAATTCCCGTAGAAGAAGAAAGCTATAACCACACTGCGCGAGTAGTGGATGTCGGTCCGGATGACAAGCTTTATATTTCATTGGGACAGCCTTTCAATGTTGCACCCCCGGAGAAGGCTGAACTCTATAAAAAAACCGGCATTGGCGGGATTATCCGAATGAATCGTGATGGCTCAAATCGCGAAGTGTATACCTACGGTGTGCGTAATTCGGTTGGTCAGGATTTTCATCCGGAAACTGGTGAGTTGTGGTGGACAGATAATCAGGTTGACGGTATGGGTGACGATATCCCGCCAGGAGAATTAAACCGACAAACAGAAGCCGGTCAGCATTTCGGCCATCCCTGGTTTGGCGGTGGAACTGTCCGCGTGAGCGATTTTGGTTACGATAAGGCGGAAGTACCTGACGGGATTATTCATCCTGTGGTTGAAACCACCGCGCACTGTGCTGACCTTGGTATGGCGTTCTACACTGGTAAGCAATTTCCGGCAAAGTATAAGAACGGTATTTTCGTCGCACAGCACGGTTCCTGGAACCGGACTGAGCCTTGTGGCGCTCGAGTCATGTTTGCATCAATCGACGACGAAGGAAACGTCAGTATGGAACCGTTTGCTGAGGGTTGGTTGAATGAGAATGGTGAGTATGACGGCCGACCCATGTCTGTGACACCAATGAAAGACGGGTCTCTGCTTGTTTCCGATGATTATGCAGGTGCGATCTACCGTATCACGTATGAAGGCTCATAGCTGATACAGGCAAAAAACTGGCAAAGCTCCGGCCGCCAGGGTCGGAGCTGTTTTGGAGATAAGTTTTTGAAGAGATTTTTTATCAGCATCGGGCTAATTCTGGTTGGCTTGTCAGCCTTTGGTGCCGATTTATCTAAAGGTAAAGCGCTGTCGTCACAATGCTCTGTTTGCCATGGTAAAAATGGCATTGCAAAGGACCCTGAGGCACCGAATTTGGCTGGCCTTAGTGCATTTTATATAGAAAAAACACTGGTCGATTATCAGAAGGGTCTGCGTGAAGACCGGCGTATGAGCCTCATTGCAAAAACCCTTTCTATGGAAGATGTGAAAGATCTTGCAGCCTGGTATTCGGCCTTTGAGCTCACCGTAAAAGAACCGACCCTTTGAAATTGGAAAGTTGTTATTTGCACGTAAGTGATTAGGCCAATGCCGATTTATTCGCTATAACGACTGTAAAGCTACTGGTTGATCGCGTGCGGAAATTTCAGTGAGTTTGTACCTGTTTGATGAGATATAGATCTCCTGGACTTTGAGCTCTGGATATTTACCTCTGTGTGTCTCTCAGAGGATCGTGTTCAATTGTTGAGGACTGGTTGAATTTTCAATTGTTCGAAAAATATTTTACCTGGTGATATGTATTTGTTGCTCTGGTCGCTGCAGCAACATGAGTCTGGTTAGTTTATTGATTAAAATCGCTATAGTGAAACACCACAAGTGACGGCATGAATACAGGCAAGGTAACAGACTCATCCAGAATACATAGTCATCGCCTCGGAAGGATGCTCGCCTTCTGTTTTTTCGCACTTTCAAGTCTGTTTGGCCCGGTCATGCTCGGTGCGCCGGTTGTCGCAGCAACGGCGGTAATCAGTAACGAGCGCTCCGGTGATCTGGTTTTCATGAATGAATCCGGAGAAACAATAGAGGTGATGAAGCTTTGCAATCGTCCAAGGGGGATGGCACAGCGAAAGTCTGACGGAATTCTATACATTGCCTGTTCTGACGACGGTGAGGTAATTGAGTTTGATCTTGCAACCATGGAACCCGAAAGAGTCTTTGCTGGTCTTCCCGGTGCCATGTCACTCGCTATACATGAACCGTCTAACCGGTTGGTTATCTCGAATGAGGGGGCGTCGAAGGCTACCGTACTTAATACGATCAGCGGAGAAGTTTTAGCAACTTTGCCAACCGGGCATGAACCGGACGGCGTGGCCCTCACTGTGGACGGCAGCTTGATATTTGTTGCCTCGGAAAATGCCGGAATCGTTCACGTATTCGACGGTACCACCTACGAACCGGTAAAAAGACTAATCACTAACTTGCGCCCCAGACGGTTAGCAGTGCGAGACAAAGAACTCTGGGTGTCATCAGAAATGGGTAGTCGTGTCGAAATATTCAGCACTGCCAGTTTTGCAAAAACAGATGAAATCCTGTTTGCACCACGGGGTTTTAGAAGTGAGCAACTAACCCCTGTCGATATTCTTTTTGACCAATCACAAACAACAGCATTTGTTGCACTTGGGTCGGCCAATCATGTAGTCATTGTCGACGCCGTTAAGCGTGAAATTATTAAATATATACTTGTTGGTCGTCGCCCATGGGGACTTGGTCTTACCCCTGATGGCGAGCGACTCTTTGTTTTAAATGGGCTGTCTGATGATGTCACTATCATTGACGTGGACTCCAAACGCCCGGTGCGAACCAGCCGTACCGGATTGGTACCACACTCAGTGGAGATTCTGAATTGATGCTCCACTACTTTGTTGTTCTGCTCACGCTACTATTTTCGACAGCGGCACACTCCAGTTCGCTCGAGATCATAGTTGTTACATCTGCCGCTGAAAACAGACTGAGTGCCGGAAAGAGTTTTGCGGGAATTACCGTTAAGCCGCACAGGCCCGTGTTACGGGCGGTTGAGCTGGCAGTGTTTGAGTCATCCACGCTGTTTGAGACGCTTGGGGTTGATGTTGCAATCCGTCAGCTTGAGCTGAAGCCGGAGGTCGATGTTCAGGAGCAACTGAAGGCGCTTACACCCGCCAGTCTAATTGTTCTGGATTTACCCCTGGATACCATGGAGCAAGTGGCGAGCGTCGCTGATCAAATGAAACTGGTCGCGTTTAATGTTCGGCACAGTGACTCTCGGCTCCGGGATTCACTGTGTCTTGACTATGTCTTTCACAGCATCCCGTCTGATCGAATGTACTTTGATGCGCTGGGACAGTTTCTTGTTCACAGAGGCTGGCGAAAAGTACTGGTGGTGCAGGGGCCTTCGCAGAGGGACAGCGATCGCGCTGTATCGCTGATTGAAAGCCTTAAAAAATTCGGCGCCAGTGTGGTTGATCAACGGGTATTTAGTCTGTCACATCATCCGGATGATCGGGACAAAAACAGACCCGGATTTCTCACCGGTGGTATCTCTTACGACGTGGTTGCAGTCATTGATTCAAATAAAGATTATGGTCGCTATCTGCAATACAGCACTCGCAGCGCCAGGCCTGTTGTAGGAGATGTCGGGCTGACCCCTGTCAGCTGGCACTTTGCGCTTGAACGCTATGGTGCACCGCAACTCAATGAGCGCTACCGGAATTTCAAAAAAAATGAACTACTGGGTCCTCAGGTTGCCATGACCGATGCGGAGTTTGCAGCCTGGAGTGCAGTGAAATTAATTACTAACAGTCTCAATACGCGCCAAAGCGAAGCAGAGTTAGATTTGATCTCTGTGTTAACTGACCCAGCCTCGCAGGTAGATCTTTACAAAGGGACAAGAGGGTCTATCCGCCACTGGAATCACCAGCTGAGGCAACCCATTCTGCTGGCTGCGCCACAAGCGGTGATCGCTGTAGCACCGATGCCGAAGTTTTTACATCCGAAACACTATGTAGACACACTGGGTTTAGATGAGCCCGAATCGAAATGCCAATTACAGTGATATTAGCGCAACTATAAAGAAAGAAATCGACGGAAACAGGTGTTTCGCCACCACATTAAAGACAATGATCTCGCCTGCCAGCGTGACGGTGATTAATCGGTGCTGTTATAGACCTCGATACCCTGCTTAACAATGCGTTTGGTGAATACGGTGGGTGCGGTGCTATCGACAATGATCCCAGACGCTCCGCTCAAAGGCATGACCACATAGGGGGAGGCCACTTGTAACTTTTCTGCTGATGCCATCACGATGGTGTCGGCAGCACGTTGACTGAGTGCTTTTTTAATATGTGCCTCTTCCAGGTCGCCGGTGCTTAGCCCTGCATCTATATCAACACCGGTGACTCCCAAAAAAAACGTATCTGCACGCAGGTGAGACATCGCATCGATTGCTGCCGAACCCACATTCACCATGGAGTGCCGAAACAGAACACCGCCAATCATGATGACTTTTATCGAAGTGTGATGTTCGAGCGCAACTGCAATCGTCGGGCTGTGCGTAATAACGGTGTTTTTTTGATCAGTTGGCAGATGCCGGACCAGTTGCAGTGCGGTGGTTCCTCCATCAATAATCAGAATCTGACCGGGTTTAACCAGCGCCGCAGCCGTTTTGCCTATGGCTTGTTTGGAGCTTGAGGCAATACCTTGTCTTGCGGTTAGATCGGCATCTGCGGGCGATGTTGGTAGTGCACCGCCGTGGACGCGTTGAAGCTTGCCTGCGGCGGCCAATTCCCTGAGATCCCTTCTGATGGTGTCGTCTGACAAGCCCAGTTCCCGGGCAACCGCTTTTGCTTCTATTCTGCCATCCCGCGCCAGTATCGCCAGCAGATGGGCCTTTCTTTCGAGTGTTAGCATGCCATCGAGATTACACGAATATTCTTGACATTGCACGAAAATGCACGTTATTTTAACTGGCCATGTGAGAAAAAATATTGCTCAGTTGTCTCTGAGTCGGAGGTTGTCGTGAGTTCAGTAATGGTGCAGGTTGAAAAATCGGAGGTGTTGGCTGACGATTGGTATGTACTTAAGAAAACCACATTCAATTATCGGCGGGTCGATGGTGGCTGGCAGAAACTCACTCGGGAAACCTATGACAGGGGCAACGGTGCCACGCTGCTGTTGTATAACCTGCAGCACGGAACTGTCGTTCTTACGCGCCAGTTTCGTTACCCTACGTTCGTCAATGGCAATGCATCTGGTCGACTGATAGAAACAGCGGCAGGCTTGCTTGATCAGGCGCAACCAGCAATGCGTATACGTCAAGAGGTGGAGGAAGAAACCGGTTTTAGAGTGCAGAATGTGGAGCCGGTTTTCGAATCTTATATGAGTCCCGGATCGGTCACGGAGCGTTTGTTCTTTTTTGTCGCTTCCTATGAGGCATCAGATCGGGTGTCGAGCGGTGGTGGCATTTATGCTGAAGGCGAAGACATCGAGGTGCTGGAATTAAAATTCGAAGAGGCGATGAACATGGTTCGGAATGGGGAGATTTGCGATGGTAAAACCATCATGTTGCTTCAGTATGCTGCGCTTAACCTTTTTAAGGTGACGCAATAGACGCCATTTATTATAAAGGTGTGAATCGGAGTGATAAACAGGACATCCCACCGTCGAGTTT
>CAZNOB010000127.1:0-15640 GCA_964574535.1 uncultured Granulosicoccaceae bacterium
AAGGGCTGAATTGTCGCAAGACGACTTTTGGTTACTTTTTCATCGTTTGAAAAGTTACTCCGCCTGAAGGGCATGTCGTTTTTGGTCTTTCAAAAATGAAGGCCCCCGGCAGGGATGTCCTGTTAGCAGCGCATCGCTCGCCAGAGCGAATTCGCCTAACCAGATTTCCTCAATGCCGGCTCTTGCTCCAACTCAACGGTAAATGCATTTTCTATCAAACGTGTGAATTCCTGAATCACCTTGTCATTAGCTGCACCAACTCGTTGCGCGGCGTACAAATTGACGAAATAAGTTGGCAGCCGAGGCAGCCGGTTGTCCGTATCAATAACTTCTGCCATACCCGGTGCCTTAAAACCACGAATATCGGCCCTGATGCCCAGATCCGCAGCACAGGCGATTGCACCGGAATCAAAATTGTTACCCGAATCAACAGCATTAACCCACGATATACCGGCCGCCTCAAGTGCTGCAATCGCAGGCTTTCTGAACATACAAATGCGCGTAAACGCCAGTGGCAACGGTTCCTGACGCCAGGCTCTGCCATGAATTGCGCCAGTCCAGACCAAATCTCGCTCAAGCAGTTTCTTACCACCGGGGCTGGTCTCCAGTTCAGTCGTGATGATGACATCAAGTTTGCCTGCTCGAAATCGATCAAGCAGTTTTGCAGAGTGCTTACAGAACAAACGTACGGATGCACGCGGATAGGTCTGCACAAACTGCTTAAGGATACCGGGCACATGAGGCTCAACAATATCGTTTGACACCCCGAAGCGCACTTCGCCACCATCATCGCGTCGCAGCAGTGAAGTCAGTGTTTCGTCATTTAACGCAACCAGCTTTCTGGCATTGTCGAGCAACTGTTCACCCTCGGCTGTGGCGTGCATGCCACGGCTGTCACGCTTCACCAACGAAATACCAAGTGTTTCTTCCAATCGCTTCAACTGCATACTAACCGCAGACTGTGTCAGGTGAAGTTTATTAGCCGCTTTAGTCACACCTGCCATTTCAACGACAGTGATAAATGTACGCAGGGTTCCAATATCAAGATTTCTGGGCATCGTTATATCTCTGAAACGTCATTAATCACCAGTAGCACGCACAGCAACAGTAAAACATCACCAACCTTTCTGGCTAACAGTGAAACAGAAAATTCGTCAAAGTTATAATCACAATAGTTGATAACTAATATCAATATCAATCGTTAGCGCATTGTTCCCTGTTAACCCACACTCCTTAGACGCACTACAAGCGCGTGAAAACGAAGGAGAACAGACATGATATCGCTGACTGACCCCGGGCCTCGCCACAAGCAAACCCGAAAAAATAATGTCGCCACTACACTGGTCGATTACCTGGCAACCAGGCTCAGGTCCCTGATCGCAAAAATGAAACTGGCAAAACAGAATTCCGCACAACGACACGCTTTAAGGTCTCTGAACGAACATCAATTAAAAGATATCGGCTTAACCCGTGAACAAATCGACGCCGAGTTTGGTCACAGTATCTTTGATATTGCCGAGTCACGTTACACGCATATCGGTCTGCTGAAAGGCGGCTTAACTGATTATCGACGCAAACAAATTACCCGACTGCCGAATGACTGAAATCATTGTTCCGGCGATACGAATGACAACCCGTATTACCGGAATTTTAACCTTTAAAATCACTCACCGGGAAACCAGCCAGTAGTACAGTCCGGTCGCAATGGCCAGGGCAACCAAACCATGCTGTACCTCTGCTGACAGTACAGTCAGCAAATAACCCGTTACCAGCGGGCCACAGGAAGCACCGATATCGCGCCACATCTGCATACGGGCCAGAGGACCAATCGCATCTTCGTCAGCGCTCAACGATTGCGCAATCACGGTAGGACCAAGCGATGCCAGAGCACCACGGAACAGCAACATCACCAGAGCACCGGTAACAGTGAAACCAAGTGCGACACCGATAAACCCGAACATAGTCAACAACGCTGCCATTGCGAACACTCGACGTGCACCAAACCGATCAGCAATCCAGCCAAACAATGGTGCCGCTATCGCCTCCCCAAAATGACGCATTGCCAACAGCGCACTACCACTTAACACCGCTTCCGATAACGGTGCATCACGCGCAAAAATCAACGTGATAGAAACCGCAAATACTCCATCGACCCCGTATCCCTGCAGGAAGAAAAGCACATCAACGGGGGTTGGTTTTGCCAGTGACAGAGGCTGACTGCGTTTCGCCTTGGGCTTGATTCCCTTTGGCAAAGCAAGTGCTACAGGTATAGCCAGTGCCGTCGGAATCGCGAGAACAAGAAATACATTATTGGGCCCCAAGTGACCCACAAGCCAGGCACCACACAGCAGAGCGAAGATAGGTCCGATGCGTTGTATTGCCTGCCCCACCCCAACCCGTGTCCCAATACTCTTACGCGACTCCAAAGCATAGGAGAGCGTTACCAGAACAAGAGTGGCATAGGTCAATCCCCAGAGAATTCGTGCGGTTAGCATTAGCACAGGCCCCTGGCTAAACCCATAGAGCGCTGTCGATAGTGCAGCCACCACAGCGGCCCCAATGCACATACGCCGGATGCCGGCCAGGTGAGTTAGTCGCGCAATAAAACCGTAGGCAAAAACTCGTACTATACGATTAGCGGAAAGCATCACACCAACCCATGGCAGAGTCAGGCCAAAATCCGCCGCATAAGCCGGAAGCACCGCATAAAGAAGCGCATCACCAAGCAATGCCAGTGACATAATTGAAGACGAACCAATAATGGCATGCCAGCCCGTTTCCCGTTGCCCGCTCAAAACATGACGGCTTGTAACACAAACTTAAATTTTGCCATGGTGGCCTTTTCCATCACCATAAAAACCAGCTTAATTCTAACCGACACCAGGAGCCTGCGCGGCAGAACCTCTGCTACTACGAACGCGCCGTCACGCCGCACCAAAGTTGATAGCAACAATCGATCATTTTTGTGACGCTAGAATAACTATGCACCTAAAATGTTCGTACCATCATTTAATCAGTGCCCATCCAGAAACGCCGCTGTTTCCGGACAGGCACTAATTAGTGCCCACACCATGGCAAGTTCGCGCTACGCAGGCCTTAATCCAAAAAATGCAAAACTGTCTGATTAGTAAGTGTTGAGATCTTTTCGGCAACATACAAAGCCATCCAGCAAGTACGAAAAACGCAAAACGTTTGCTCTTGATCTTTCGCTCTTACTCTTGATCTACCCGCGTTTGATCAGTTTTGAGAGTGATCGTGGAAGCGGGTCGACGCGCCATATATGGCACGAAGAGCGCTGTCAGCCAGGGATGGCTGCAGCGCTACCCACTTGCACGATCACTCTCAAAATGCTGCAGACACCCGAAGGGCTGAATTGTCGCAAGACGACTTTTGGTTACTTTTTCATCGTTTGAAAAGTGACTCCGCCTTAAGGGCATGTCGTTTTTGGTCTTTTCAAAAATAAAGGCCCCCGGCAGGGAATGTCAAACAATGTAAGTCATCCTTTAAATCAACAGAACGTGATATATGGTATTCAGTAAGCAGCAAAGAGAATCACATGAATACTGACAATCGTTTCGACCCAAAAAAACGACGCACCTTAAAAATGCTTACGGGATTAACTACCACCGGCATGCTGGCGGGCGTTCCAGGCATTGCAAATGCACAGTCTATTTCAACCAGTAACAGCGGCGACATAATTGACTGCAAGCTAATCAGTCGCGCAGATCTATCACGCGCCTATTTGTTAATGCACAACCAGACAAATCACCAGATAGCAGCTGCAAGGTTTAGCATGCAATCCGTTCTGTTTGATGACACCACGTTGAACATGGCAGAGGCCTATGTTGAACCGATCATTATCCCGCCACATGATCGAGTGATGGTTAGACTGAATCTTGAGGCCGGGTTACAGGCAGATCAAACCAACAGCAACATCATTAATATGAACCCGAAAACACAATTTCTACCGCAAGGCACCCGGGTTGTTGACCTAAAGGTTTGGATGAACAATGGCGTCGCCACGATCGCGGATTATCCAGTACCAGCTTAGCTCAAACAGGCAAAATATTAAGGGCGGAATACGAACAACAGAGATTTTCCCGATGTCCTGATTGTACCGCCCTCAGTTTTTTCGTCTTCTGAAACCGCAGGCTGGAAAAGCCTGCGAATCCAAATCAACTGCCTAAAAAATTACGACGTCAGGTTATAAGCACGTTCGCCGTGCGAGACCAGATCCAGCCCCAACTCTTCTTCCTCCTCGCTGACGCGCAACGGCACGATCAGCTTGGTCACGAACACAATGATGGTGGTCATAACTAAGGTAAAGACACCAACCACCAGCAATCCACCCAACTGCTCTGTCGCTCCCGCGTGTCCGAAAATCACCAACATCACAATACCGAACATACCACCCACACCGTGTACTGCGAATACATCGAGCGTGTCATCAATATTAAACGTATTCTTCACCACACCACACATAACCTGGCACAACACACCAGCCACCGCACCGATAATCAGTGCCTGTACGGGGTCAACCGAGCCGGATGCCGGGGTAATTGAAGCAAGCCCTGCGATGGTTCCTGTCACCATACCAATGAGTGAAGCTTTTCCGTGTCGCAGTTTCTCCCATAAAATCCACGTAAGCGAAGCCGCAGCAGCTGAAATGTGTGTCACGGTCAGCGCCATTGCTGCACCGCCGTCAGCAGCAAGCTGCGAACCACCATTAAATCCAAACCAGCCAACCCAAAGCATCGCCGCACCGATCATCACCATACCGGGGTTATGTGGCGGTATCGATTTCTCTTTTCGGCTACCTAAAAAAGCCGCCAGTACCAATGCTGCCATCCCTGCGGTCTGATGCACCACAATGCCACCGGCAAAATCGTTGACACCATTTTCAAACAGAGACCACTCCTCGCCGGCCAACAATCCGCCACCCCATATCCAGTGTGCCACTGGTGCATAGCACAGCAACATCCAGAGACTTGAGAAAATCAACACAAAACCAAAGCTAATGCGCTCTACATAGGCACCAACAATAAGTGCAGGTGTAATAATGGCAAAAGTCATTTGAAAGGCAAAGAAAAGCACCTCCGGAATCGTTCCTGACACGGTATCAGCATCCACCCCGTTCAGAAACGCCTTACCAAGTCCGCCCCAATACGCATTACCGTCACCGAACGCTATCGAGTAACCCACCGCAAGCCAAAGTATGCTCATCAGACAAGCGATGGCAAAACAGTGCATCAAAACGCTCAGTACATTACGTGAACGAACCAGCCCCCCATAAAAAAGTGCCAAACCCGGTAGCGTCATAAACAAAACCAATGCGGTCGCTACTATAATCCAGGCGGTATCTGCCCCTACCATGATGTACCCCTCCAGGTAATTAATCATTCATTAAAGCAAGGACTTTGGTACATCCTGCTTTTGCGTAACGGCGAACCATAACAAATTATCTGGCTGTTTTAAGCAGGGCCGATGCACCAAAAAGTGTCACGCAAAGCACCAAATTGGAGCAAGACAGCGTTAATTTGCATTATTGGGCGAAACACTTGCCTGTTTACAGAAAATTGAGCCAGAGAACCCCAAACGCCAAGTCAAAATCAAATTTGAGCCCGCTGTCTAATTCAGCCAAACAGAAAATTTTCATGCACAAATGTGGTGCGTTCAATATGAAATTAATATTGATGGCACAACAATTATTCGATAGTCCTCACACTTAGTGCTGCCATCACCATTTACGCACATGAAAAGTAACGCTTCATAAAGCACTAGATTCCAAAACTACCTTTTGTCGCACCAAACACCCGCAATATGACAGCGGTGGATTTCAGAATTAGCCACGAGGCAAATCTAGCCCTGCCGGCTCAAATGGGCGATTCGCTGATACTGGGAAACGGGCCACAAATCATATTCTGGTTTAACGGTGTGAAGTCACCGCTGTTCCCGGCACCGAGGGCCGGCTGAATGCGGAGTTGTTGGTGAAACAGTTTCCAGCGCAGCTGGATGATACTGTATCAACTTGAGTGAGGTCGCTGGATTTGGTCGGCGGCGGTAACATTGCGGAAGTTCAATATTTAGTGGGTATATTTCGCGAATTTCGCCGAACTGCATGTAAATTAAATTATAGAGGACATACCGTGACACCTCAGCTATGATGATATTGTATTGATATACAGCATTATGTATGTATTAGGAAATATACGATAAATGTGTAAAAAAGAAACACTAGAAATGAACGAACTTTCGAATGCTTGTGGCGTTATGCGATAAAATGAGACCTGAACTGAAAGACAAGCTGGATAGAGAAGAGGCACGTCGCAGGCGTAACTTGATTCTTGTTATATTCGGAATCATGTGTCCTTTCTTGATCTACGGACTTATCTTTTTTCCAGCAAGCAGTTCAACAGTGCAAGGTGAAACAGTTAGTTTAACGGCAATACAAACCGAGGTTGGTAGTTTACCGAGAGTGCGTATCAAACTTGACAGTGGCAAAACGGTGCGTGCAACAATGACGCAGCAACAATCTTTTAAAAGTGGTTCCCGTGTATTAGTTCAGGAACGGAGAACGTTTCTAGGTCTCAGTAGATATCGTATGTTGAGCTACATCGGTGAAAAGGACTAATCACACTATTATTTCCGCGTGAGGCTTGAGGGTATTCATCCGCACCGCATAAGAATGGGTAATAATATATTTCAATATCTACTAATCATACTTGGGTTCATTTGTATAGGGTATACGATTTTTGGTATCAGGCAGGAAGGTTTCAATTTGACTGGACGTGACTCTCCTATGCAAATCGAGGGTGGACTCGCACTGTTTCTTATTCTCTCAGGAGTCGCTTTAGTTTTGTACGGTGCAATAAATATATGGTTTCGTAAATAGTGTTTAAAAACACCATCTGTGCAAACAAGAGACCAATTTTTACCATAAGTGTATTTAGAGTAAGCGTTGCTTGGAGCACAAAAACTACCTCTATAACAATGACTTTCAACAAAGAAAATTAGAGTATTTAGTCACTTATAGCAATGATAAAATTGGCTTGACCATCTCGTAAAATTGACTCATAGTTTTAGTAGAAAAGTTGCATTATTCATTGATATCTCAACTCTTTTATCGATTCAATCCTAGAATTAAAATTGTAGATTTTCCTGACGCTGCGGTTTTATCCCTCTCCGGTTGTATTTCTGTTTAATAAATATACAGGTAACTTGATGGCTGTTACGTCCGCTGCTGTTGCACAAGTCTCACATACATATCGTTCTACCTCACTGTATCAAATGGTTTGGAAGTGGCATTTTTTCGCTGCTCTTTACGTGTTACCTTTTATGGCATTGCTATCAGTAACAGGTGCAATGTATTTGTTCGAAGATTCGATTGAAGAGGTAATTTATAGCGAAAGATTAAACGTTGCCATTCAGGAGCAAAGGTTAAGTTATACAGCACAGGAAAATGCTGTTCTAGCCACCGGAGACGGGCTTCGGATAAGAAGTATTTTGACCCCCTCAGACGACGGCCGAGCTACATTAATTGAATATCAGGATAAAGCCAGAACTCGTTCGTATGCCTGGGTTGATCCGTATTCTGCAGAAATACTGGCAGCGCAGGAACGCGATAGCACGTTTATGCGAGTCGTTCGAAAAATACACGGCGAATTGCTGCTTGGCGATATTGGCACGAAGTTCGTGGAACTCGCAGCCCATTGGGCGATCGTGTTATTTGTAACAGGCCTTTATCTTTGGTGGCCTCGAGGAAGTAGAACATGGCGAAAAGCATTTACTCTTCCAGATGGAAAAGGCCGAATGTGGTGGAAACAAACACACATGCTCGCTGGTGTGTTTGCAAGCTTACTTGTTGTTCCTATCCTGATTACGGGGCTACCCTGGACAGATGTCTGGGGCGGAATGTTGAAGTCGGTACAAAGCTACACGGGGCAGAAATCACCCAGTCGGGCCTTTGGAGGAGCTCCCGTCCTATCCATTGAATCGACAGAAAAAACTCTCAGCTACGAACAAGTGATTGACATTGCCCGTACAGCAGGAGCTCCAGAACCATATGAAATACGACCTCCAAAAGATGATACTGGCACTTACTATGTTACCAGCTCTATTGATTCGCGATCCGATCGTGTAGAACTTCACATCGATCAATACAGTGGCGCTGTTGTTAACCGGGTTGACTTCAACGATTATCCTCCCATCGCGGCAGCTGTTTCACTAGGCATCGCGTTTCATCAGGGTGAGCTCTATGGTTGGGCTAATAAATTACAGAACCTGATTGCAGCCAGCCTCGCTTTTACGCTAGCTATCAGCGGTTTTGTGGCCTGGTGGAGACGACGCCCCTCCGGTTCTCTCGGAGTTCCACAGACAAAACTTTCAAACTCGGTGGGAAAAGGCTTTATAATTTCGATATTTTTGTTAGCCGTATTTTTGCCATTAATGGGTGCGTCGCTCATTGTTGTTCTGTTACTTGACAGGTTTTTGTTTAAGAAGATGGGTTGGTTCCAGGCAGCAGATCCCGATTCATACGGAGCATAAACGCACCACATGTAGTTAGCCACGCTGCTGATACAGCAATTTATGTATATTGCCTTTCCTGAAATTCTGTCTATTGGCAATTTCTGGTAGATGCAGTGTGGCACGCCAACTCATCCGATAACACAAACTCATAATCTCACACATCGGCAATGGCAAAATCCGCATTGCCGAGATTTGCGTCTCACGCAAAATTGCAACGCGCTAAGTCATCCTTATGAAAATCGTCGATGTAGCGCAGCCTGCACTACCATAGTTTTCGACTCTAAGAACAACAAGGACATCGTTTCTTTTAGTGAGCCAATAACAATCATAGTGATACCACCCTGCATTTTTGGGGTGCCTCTCTCCAAGATAAAGCTAGCGGTAGGCACCTCAAAATAGAACAACCCCACAACCGTTAGAACCAGTCCCTTTAATATTGCCGTAATGATCTTACGAACCACTCGCCAATTTTGAGTATTAACGGGCCAGATTGGCTGCCTTTCTCATCATTACAGTTAATTCTGATGTGAGGACCAATATGTTCAGCTGTATTTTCGCCACTCCTCAAGCACCGCTAAAGGCTAAAGACGCCATAGGCATTGACACCCATCGTAAAAACTTCCTGGTTCTCGATAATCAGTTCTGTTGCTTGCCCTTTGCACTTTATGGTGATAAGATTTTCATTATTGGGATATTTTTCCCATAAAAATGACAAGCTTAGTTAAATGCTTGCGGCAACCTCAAATCGAACACCCCTGGATACTGATCACTGTTGCCAACCAGATATGATAATTAATCGTGTAGTTAACCTTCACGGAGCTTTAAGTTATGCGCTTTATACCATTGATAACCACTATATCCCTGCTTATTTTGGCTGGCTGTGACAGCGGATCCTCTTCGGGTGATATTATAGAAGTCGACTCGACAGTAATTGACACGCTACCTACTGAAAACGAGGGTGAAACCTCAGGCACTGCAGATTTATTACTAGCCAGGTTCTCCGGCGCGACTTTCGTGGCAGTGGGTGCGGATCAACCGAATGTAGAGTCACCGTCGGGGATCGGGTCAGTGAGCTTTACCAACGACACGGTTACCGTGACTCGATCTGAAATTGTATTGACTGGTTCGTTCGTCCAGTCCCAGTCCAGCGTTACAGAGGTTGGTTCATATGTGGATGATTTTAGCGATGAATTAACTGCCACTTTCCCTGACAGAGATGTACCCTTTTCTTCAGATGCAGGCAATCTTATTTGGGATTCTATCAGCTACCGCAGAGCGGATGGATCACAGTTCAGCTCTCAGGAAAGCCTGGTGGAGTATCTGGATGGTTCTGTCTTCACTTCCATAGAGCAGTTCGATATCACTGGCGGGCAGTCCGAAGGTCAGCCCTTGACTAACTGGGTCATTCGTTTCGACGGTGATCAGGCTTTCTGGGCAGAGCGAGGTGGTGTTGTTATCGTTGGCACAATGAGCTTTATTGATGACTCCACTTTCATGGTTGAATTCGCAAACAGAGAAATCACCGTTGTGGCGCTTAATCGAAATAACCTGGTTATTGACGCGGTGGCATACGAAAAAGACTTGACCAATCAGTTTGATTCTCAGGAAACATTAGTTGAGCTCCTGGATGGGACATCTTTCAGATCTACCAGCCTGCAAAGCCTGGGTGAAACCAGTCCTGGTGTATCGGGAGTCGGGTACTGGTTTGTAGATTTTTCAGGCGATACGTACAACTGGTCTTTTCTCGATACTGAAGAAGCGGGTACGATTTCATTCATTGACAACAATCGTTTTTCGGCAGAGCTCTCCGACAGAGTACTTATCGTTGAAGTAGAGGGTGATGAGTTTATTTGGGATGGCGTACGGTACAGAAAGGTGATTGGTGAGTAGAACGTCTTGCGGTACAGCTTAAAAAAAGGCACCCAGCGGGTGCCTTTTTTGTATTTTCGTTGTAGTGTGCTTGTTTTTTTATCTATGTCTCTGGAATACACAAAAGCCGTAGCTCAGCCGATACCCTCCGATGCACTCATTCGAAGGCGAGCGCTATATACACGTGTAATATTGACAGCGGCATGAGAATTCCGGCTAAAGAGATATGCACCCACAACCACACCTTGTGCATTGAGTTTCGATTAAATCGAACAATTCCGCGATTGAGCAAGCCAGTTACAGCAACCCCTATAAACGCAACAAATAACAAAAGAGACCAGGCATAACCCGCTGAAACGGTGTGTACCGCGAAAATTAAAACAGCGCCGATGCCTGCATATCGGTGAAGCATATTATGCGTGCGGACTGCACCCATGTTTTTCACGATTTTGTAGTAAAACAGAGCCCATTGAAAAATCATTATTGCAAACAGTATGATTCCTGATGTCACCTGCCAGGTGAATGGCGATATGACCTGTGTCAGCGACTGATTCAAGGAGAGATAGTGCGCAAGGCCTACAAATAACAATCCGGTGAGACCAGCGATAACATGATTTTTCTGAACTACCTTTACGCTTGACGCTTTCATTTTTGGATCTCCTCTGTTGATAGTTGCGCCAGTAGTATTTCATACAGTACCTCTGTGCTGGCAGCCTCGCGCACCGCTGCCATAAAGGCTCCCACATCGGGCAATGCTCTTCTGCCATCTGTTGGCCAGGAGTTACCTATTTCTACCGGCTCTTTGAATGTTTTCACTTTCTCAAGATACGAGCTGTAGCTTTCCTCAATGGCAGCAAACACGGCACGTGTGCTATCCAGCAAGTCAGCTTCGGTGACAACCTGACTGGGGTAAGTCCAGGTCGTCGCACCCATGATGTCATTGAGTTTCCAGTCAGTCTTGGGGCTGTCAGGATGCTCGTTATGGCAAACGACACAAGGTTGAGCTGACGCAACATCCGGGTACATTGCAACCAGATGTCCGGAATCTGTTTCACCGAAACTCGGCGCTACGCTGTTTTTTACTATTTCAAATTGTTCCATCTGCTTGCCTGAAAACAAATTAGAGGCGTTGATGGGCTCATCAGAACCCAGATACAACCCAAGCGGCTCAGGCTTGGTTTCCATTCTCCCTGCCACCAAGCGCAGAAAAAGAGCAGGCAGGGGACCTTTCTCGACACCAGGTTCAGCCCAGTCTTCTCCAAACTCCAGTCCGGCTTTTGAACCGGGCCCGACAATCTGCTTGGTGTAAATAAAGCGTGCTGCGTCGTTAATCGAATTAGCCGAATTAAAAATTTGTTCAGCACTAATTTCGTTTGTCCCCGCAGCAACTAAATCACCGTCCGGTAACTCAGTGGGTGCAGTAACAAAAAGATAAATTGCAGTACATAGGACTGCGCCCGTACTTAATATTTTTGCATTACTTATTATCATTGTCTTTGGCCTCAAAAAATAGATCGTTGCCATAAGGGCTTTTACCAGCGGCAAAATAGTCCTTTATATCTTCAGCGAGAAATCGATCCTCAAGGTTGACCTGAGTTTCACGGCGATGATTACCGTGGAAATCATGGCAACCCAGGCAAGTATTCCATTCCTCGTTTTTAATCAATTGCGTGTGAGCAACATCTATGGGATCGTCTTTGACTTCCAGTTCCTGATGACAGGCACTACAGAACTCAATACCCGTGCTCACCTTCTCGTTTACGTGTTCGCTATGGCAACCCAAACAACTGCTTGCATCTATCTCTGCGATAGCATCGACGAACCTTGGTTCTCTGAATCGGTATATGGGGTGACGGTCGTTTGGGCGTTCATGACAAGTCAGGCACTGCAATGAAGTGACTTCCTGAAAACCAAAATCGGCCGGATGCTCTCGCTTGCCTAATGCGTATTTGATATTTGCTTGTATTTGTTGACGAACTGTTCCTTCGCTTTCTGCATGACAGTCGGCACAAACCAGATCCTGATGAGCATGTTGAATGGTTCCAGTGGAAAAAAACTGATCATCTTTCTCTGTAAACAGAAATATCAATCCATACAAAAGGAATGGTATTGATATAGCGAGGGCTGTGGCTCGTAGTTTGTTCATCTATGCAACTCATTAGTTAGTTAAACTATTCGTTGCGACTGGTCGCAAGAAAGCAATTAGCTTGTTTCCTGGGACCGTAGCTTAACAGGGAAGTTTTATTACGTTTCTTCAGGCATAAAGTTGTTCATTGTTTGACACAACAATAAAATATAACTAGTTGTTAAACTATTTATAAAGAGAATATTATTGAAGCGAATTGTTATAAATCGATAAGAAAATTGCTACAGTTTTGGTCTTAAATCGATTGATTAGTACAGAAACAACATTAATACAGACACTCATCATTGATTTTTCACTGCGACTCACCTTGAGAAGTTAACAAACAGAAATATGCGGTTGTCGTTACCAGCAAAGTTCCAGGAAAAAAAATTCCCGGCAAAGGCTTTAAGAAACAGAGTTTACCAAAACCTGGACATAGGAAACCAATGTGCCTTAAAGCAATTAGTGTTTTTACGGTTGTAGGATTTTTCTTAAGAATATAGCTCAGCACTATCAGCTGGTTTCGACCACCTCAAAACGTATCTATACATAAAACCGAGCGAGCCCGACGCAGCTTTTTAAGGAATGGGCGACACCAATTTACGACTCCGAAACGATAGAAGTGGTGAAAATCTATGAAGGTCTCGTATGAAATCCCAAACAAGGTAACAAGGCTCATCAGGACCGACAGTTCACACGACGTCCGAGTAGAAGTTCCGCACCACTCCACTTTAAGGAACACGGCCACTGCATACGCTGTAGCTGAGTAAAGCGCTACGAAAATAGCTTCAAATACCTATCTACGATGTGCTGTTCGGTGGTCGCATTGACGTAAGTCAGTTTTCTAACTATTTGCTCTGTAGTGTATGGCCTGAATTTATTCGGGGCGTTCTGTATATGTTGCCATTAGCTACTTTTGCATTTCATAGAAACACATTTATAATATTGGGCCATATTTTTTCAGCGAGTGCTGCAGCAGGCGGTCGGTTGGAGGAAACTTCATGTGCAAGTTGCGTCAGCAGATTTTGTCAGTAGTATTTGCATAACAATGCCATACGAGCACGAGAGAACCGTCGGCGTTGCTGTTATCCATATGTCTTGACTTTACCACTAAGGAAACTCCGCATACACTGCAGCTGATCGCAGCGTAAAGCTCAACTAGGTCAAGGAGTTACTCCAGGTGAAGAAAATAATTTTACATTTATTTTTTTATTGTACTTTTTTGCTTCTATTAAGTTCAGCTTATGGCGAGGTAGAAAATAGAGAAAGAATCAGTGTAGCCGAATTTACAGATGAAGGATCGTTAGTTCGGCCTGCTAATATAGATGAGTGGATTTTTTTAGGTGCGTCGGTAGGACACGGATATCCGGCTGAGGGAGGAACAGGCAGGTTTAGTACCGCTAATCCCGGGAAAATACAGATAGTTCAGATTGAGCCATCAGCGTATCAATATTTCAAAAACCGCGGCCACTACGCTGATGGGACTATGCTGTCTCTATCTTTTTATAATGTCCTGGAAGATCCTCTACCGGCAGTAGATGGCATAGTGCAGGGGAATCTTGATACGTTTGAAATACACCTGTTAGATAAGAAAAGATTTAAAGACGAGAGAGCTTTCTATCTGTATTCTGACAATGAAGTTAAAGCACCTATGATTCCGGAAGGAAATAACTGCGTCATTTGCCACAACAATGAAGCCCATTTTGATGGTACATTTTCTGATTTTTATCCTGTCATACGGGATAGAATAACTGGAAACCAGAAGTGAAATCTTAGCAAGCTGCCTTGACTGTTATTTTTATCTACGCTCCGTTTTGTTGTGGCAACAGCAGTCTATGTCATATCTCTAGCCTGGATAATTCATCCATTTTGTGTATAAAAAAATTCAATTTGGGCAGCGGAGTTGAGTTGGATCGGCTCTACAACAGCGCTGTTCGTGGATTGAGCCTGAACAGTGGAAGCCATCAAACCCGTGCCAAATCCCAAGAGACTTGCAGATACGATGCGTGTGAATTCAACTAACGAATAGGATAGGATAGATCGCCCGAAGTGGCGATCTTTTCCATTGGTTGTACAAGTACTGTGTTTAACCCAAAAGAAGTAACGCTAAAGGGAAAGTCGTGCTGGTATCGTTGTTCGCCTCTGCACGCGGAACCAGTCTTGTAGTGTGTATGTCGCCACACTTAACCACACAGCAGTCACCAAAAACACGGTTTACTCGCATACTTTTTTATAGAATGCTCTCAACTTCTTTAGCACACACATCTTAATCAGGCGCTGATTTTGTTTTGCTCGGTTAGTCTGGTATGTTCTGGTAAACCATTTGCAGGGAAATCGAGCACATGAGCATAGAAAGTTATCTGCTTTATCTGGCTGCCGTTGGGGTGTTCTTTGCAACGCCTCCAGACACCAGTCAGTTACTTGTGATTTCCAACAGCATTAGATTCGGACTGAAACACAGCAAATGGACTATTGCCGGGGACCTCAGCGCAAATTGTTTGCAAATGACCATAGCTGCATTCGGTCTGGCCGCTGTTATCGCAACTTCGGCAACAGCATTTATAGTTGTTAAATGGTTGGGAGTCTTTTATTTATTCTGGATCGGGTTGAAGCTAATCCTTTCCTCTAAAACCTCATCCGATGACTTAGAACCCATCACTAAACATAGGCAACGCTTATTCAAGCAAGGGTTCATTACTTCTATGGCCAATCCATTTGCCGTAGCTTTCTTTGCAGCCTTGTTTCCGCAGTTTATTGACACCGGTTCAAACACAATTACTCAGCTAATTATTTTAGGGGCCACTTACATTGTCGTCGATGGATGTATTCTTTACGCTTGGGGAATGGCTGGCATTAAGGCTACGAAAAGCTTGGAGGTATTCAAATTTTCTATAATCAACAAAGTTTCGGGCGCCCTAATGATCGTTGCGGCTGGATTCCTTGCTCATAAAGATATTGAACCCAGGCATTCCTAGCCTGGATTATTCATGAGCCTAATTTCAGTCAGATCGGGCGTCCAGAGAAAATCTGGCTAAACAGCTTGGCCAATCGCCTGAGAAACGTGCCCCGCCACGTGCCGAGGAGGATGGGCCGAGATGTGACGCCAGATTTTCTTCTGGC